>JASJEA010000024.1 GCA_030064935.1 Crocosphaera sp.
TGCCCATAACACTTTCAATTATGCTTTGAAACCCTAGTATTCTCGTTAGTTTGCTCGATGGATTTTCCAAAATGGGATGCTCCCCGCTTTTTTTCTAGCTCAAAGCCAGCTTGCAATAACATACTCTTTAATTCTCGTATCTTTTTAGGCATTTATTTCGTCATATTAAAAATTTAAGAATGGGAAAATGGTAAAGTTCTTAGTTTCTTATTATCATTCCCCATTCCTATTCCCCTAAATTTTATCCTTGCAATTTTTTCCCTAATAACTGATTAGTTAATTTAGGATCGGCTTTTCCCCCAGTTTGTTTCATTACTTGTCCCACAAAGAAACCTTTTAACTTTTTCTTACCTCCTCGGTATTTTTCCACTTCCGAAGGGTTAGCTTCCATCAAAGCTGTAATAACTTTTTCAATTTCCCCAGGATCAGAAATTTGGGTCATTCCTTTGCTTTCCACAATTGCTTTAGGTGATCCACCTTTTTCTAACAATTCTGGGAGAATTTCTTTAGCAATTTTACCGCTAATAGTTCCTTTTTCAATCAGTTGCACTAACTCCCCTAAACTATTAGGTTTGAGGGCAATTTCAGTAATACTTAACTTATTATTGTTAAGATGAGCAGCAATATCCTGTGTCACCCAGTTAGCCACTAATTT
This sequence comes from Crocosphaera sp., assembly GCA_030064935.1. Taxonomy (GTDB): domain Bacteria; phylum Cyanobacteriota; class Cyanobacteriia; order Cyanobacteriales; family Microcystaceae; genus Crocosphaera. The sequence goes on from JASJEA010000024.1 coordinate 656, forward strand.
AGCATCGGCTCCCGTATTCACCGCAGACTCATAATATTGCGCTACTTCTCGATCATCTGTTAACACCCTTGCATCATAAGCAGATAATCCCAACTCCTCCTCATAACGCTGACGTTTTTCCGCCGGAAGTTCTGGTAAAGCTTCTTTCCAGGTGTTTAACTGCTCTTTAGATACCACCAAGGGAGGAAGATCCGGTTCAGGAAAATAGCGATAGTCGCTAGATCCCTCTTTTTTACGCATACTGATAGTTTCTTGGTTACTTTCATCCCATAAACGGGTTTCTTGATAGATAGGCTCCCCGTTTTCTACCGCTTCTATCTGTCTTTCTATCTCGTATTCGATTGCCTTTTGAATGGCACTAAAAGAGTTCATGTTTTTGATTTCCACTTTCGTGCCGAACTCTTTTTGTCCCACTGGCCGCACAGAAATGTTCACGTCACAACGCAGGGAACCTTCTTGCATATTACCATCACTAATCCCTAAATAACGCACGAGACGGCGCAATTCTTGGGCATATTCGGCTGCTTCTTGACCGGTTCTGATATCTGGTTCGGAGACAATTTCTAGAAGGGGAACCCCTGTACGATTGAAGTCCACCAGAGAATGAGTGGAACCCGCTAAGCGATCGCTTCCTGCGTGTACCAGTTTTCCCGCATCTTCTTCCATATGTAAACGAGTGATCCCGATGGTTTTACGGGTCACGTCTTTGGTCTTTTTATCCACTAACTCAATTTCGAGATGACCGTCTTCTACAATGGGAAGGTCATATTGAGAGATTTGATAATTTTTAGGAAGATCAGGGTAAAAATATTGTTTTCGATCAAATTTACTATAAGGAGCGATTTTAGCATTCAAAGCTAATCCCAACTTCACCGCAGAGGCTAAAACTTCTTCATTGAGTACAGGTAAAACTCCAGGATATCCCAAGCAAACAGGACAAACATTAGTATTAGGGGGACTATCAAACTGGGTGGAACAATTACAAAAAATCTTACTGGTGGTGTTGAGTTGACAGTGCGTTTCTAGTCCAATAATGGCTTCGTATTTGGTTTTGACGGGTGTTGCGGTAGTCATGAACTAATTATAGGTGATAACAAACAGCCTAACCTCTCTATTGTAATTGCTGATACCCCCTTTCTCTACTTAACACTGTACTGAGATCCGTATGTCTAATTTTCGGTCAAATCACAATGCTGCGGGGGAAACCTAATGTTTCTTTTTCTACGAGAAAGCAACAAAAATGAAACATAATACACAACTCCTTCCTACACTTAGGGTATGATCGGTGAAATCACGGAGTCATATTACTGTGAAATCTAAAAAAATACTAACCTTAACCGATATCTGTGAAATTGTGATCTAGCTTTTTAGGGTGTCATATAAAATTATCTACCTTTCGACCTTTAATATATGAATAAAAATAACATTCTGCGCTGGCTTCCTCCCTGTTTGAGTCTAGGCGTGTTTGGCTTATCTCTCTGGACGATACAGCAAAATTTGCATCATTATCAAGCTGAGACTTTTTGGGAGAGTTTATCTAATATTCCTCCATCTTACATTGTTTTAGCGATCGCTATTATGATGGTCAATTATTTTATTATGACCGGATACGAATGTCTCGGACTAGCCTATGTTCGTGAGTCGCTTCCTTACGGGAGAAAGGCCTTAGTCGGTATTATTTGTTCTGGTATTAGTAATAGTGTGGGTTTTGCTGTTCTAAGTAGTTGTATGATTCGCTATCGTTTCTATTCTGCTTGGGGTTTCTCTATGGTTAAAATTGCTCAAATTTCTGCATTTTGTAATCTCTCTTTTTGTTTAGGTTTATTCGTTGTTGGTAGCGTTATTTTTCTTAAAGAACCTTTAGCAATACCTAATTTATTAGACTTACCTTTTCTCTCGGTTCGTCCCTTGGGAACTATTTTTTTAGTCATGGTTTTAGCCTATTTTTTTCTAACTGTTATTCGTCAAAAACCTTTAGTCATTGGTAAGTGCATTATTCCTCATCTTTCTCCCAAACTAGCCATCAGTCAGTTAATAGTTTCTGCCTTAGATTGGTCTTTAGCCGCAGCAGTCTTTTATACTTTGTTACATCACTCTGTTCCTTTATCCTATCCTGCTTTTTTTGGCATTTATATGTTAGCCCAAGTTGCCGGTTTAGCTAGTAATGTCCCAGGAGGGCTTGGAGTATTTGAAACTGTAATGATAATATTGTTAGCCCCTTTCATTGCTTCAGAAGAATTATTAGGAACCTTATTAATTTATCGTGGTATTTATTACTTTATCCCCTTAACGGTTTCCATATTACTCTTAGGTAAATACGAATTCAAACACTTTTTCAAAAACAAACAAGTTTGGGGAGCTAATCAGTTACAGCCGGGTAATGTGGAACGATAAAAGTAACACAGTCTTACTAAGATGTAACAAATCATTAACCTTTTGTCTTAAAAAAATATTAAGTAAAACTGGATTTGTAACTAGATAGGCTAGACAAATATCAAACCAATAGGGATCGCAACTAATAGCGAATAGGTTTATAATAAGAGTAAGAATTAGTGTGACCTATGACGATATCTGATTCTCCTCAAACCCCCGAAAGTATATCTTTGCCCAAACAAGGATTTCGGCAATTTCTGAAAATAGTTGCCGATCTTCGCCTAGCCATTGTTCTCTTGTTAGCTATTGCGTTATTTAGTATTAGTGGAACAGTTATTGAACAGGGAGAAACCATCGGTTTTTATCAAGCAAACTATCCAGAAGCTCCTGCATTATTTGGGTTTTTAACCTGGAAAATAATTTTAATTTTAGGACTCAACCATGTTTACACGACTTGGTGGTTTTTATCTCTTTTAGTTCTCTTTGGTACCAGTTTGACAGCTTGTACTTTTACCCGTCAGTTTCCGGCTTTAAAAGCAGCAAGAAAGTGGCAATTTTACCAGAAACCTAGACAGTTCCAAAAGTTGGCTTTAAGTACAGAAATAAAAACTGTTGATATTTCTTCCCTTACCACTATTCTGGAACAAAAAGGCTACAAAATATTTCAAGAAAATCAAGCTGTTTATGCACGAAAAGGAATCATTGGCAAAATTGGTCCTATTGTGGTTCATGCGGCTATGTTAATCATATTAGGGGGGGCTATTTGGGGTTCATTAACGGGTTTTTTAGCCCAAGAAATGGTACCCAGTGGTTCAGAATTTAAGGTTAACAATATTATTGAAGCAGGTCCATTGTCCCAGCCGCAAATACCCAAGGATTGGGGAATTCGTGTTAATCGATTTTGGATTGACTACACTCAAGATGGTAACATTGATCAGTTTTATTCCGATCTTTCTGTTATTAACAATGGTGGAGAAGAACTAAAACATAAAATTATTTATGTTAATGAACCTTTACGGTACAATGGAGTCACATTCTACCAAACAAATTGGGGAATTTCTGGGGTTCAAGCACAAGTTAATAATAGTCCTATTTTTCAACTTCCCATGGCCCCTTTAGATACCAAAGGAAATGGGAGAATTTGGGGGACTTGGATACCGACAAAACCTGATTTAAGTGAGGGGGTTTCTTTGTTAGCGAAAGACCTACAAGGAACCATGATGGTTTACGATCAAAAAGGGGATCTTTATAGTGCCGTTCGTCCTGGAATGATCTTAGATATTAATGGAGTAAAACTGAAAATTTATCAATTAATTGGTAGTACAGGATTACAAATTAAGGCCGATCCTGGCATTCCTTTTGTATATACTGGTTTTGGTTTATTGATGATTGGGGTTATTATGAGTTACATCTCCCATTCCCAAATTTGGGTCTTACAAACTGATGAAGGAGGTTATATTGGTGGCAAAACGAACCGATCGCAGGTTACTTTTGAAAGAGAATTGTTGGGAATTATAGAAACATTAAATTAGTTTATAGTATTTCCCATACTCATGAGAGTGAGAAAAGCTATATTAAAGTAGGGTGGGTTAGACGGATATTATATAAGTTATAGCAAGAATATAAAAATCCGTAGTAACCCACCATTTTAGTTAAAAAAATCTACTACTTAATGTTTTGTTTAGAGACAGTTTTTAATATAACCAAATTAAATAACCTAAAATAATCACAAATAATCCTAATGCTAAGACGATAAAACCATTTTCCTTAGTATCCATTTTACTCATATCTTCTAATTCTAAAGGGGGTTTTTCGGGTAATTTCTTGGCAGGTTTTGCTTGTAAATAACGAGAGTTTCCTGTTTCTTGATTGTTATGGGTAGGAATTTTAGTCATCCAAGCTTCAGGACGTTTTAATTGAGGAGCTTTGAGAATGTATAATATCCTTTGGCTTTGTTGACGAATTTCTAAATTCGGATGACGGGTTAATTCTTCACAAATAGCGATCGCGTCGTCTATTTTTCCGATTCCTTGATAAGCAGTAACTAAGGATAATTGAACATCGCCCCCTAACCGCGAGGAAGGGTTAATTAATGATTTCGCTTCTTCTAGGGTTTGGACACTACTCCGATATTGTCCTCTATCTAATAATTCTTGTCCTTTTTGATATTTAAGCTGAAATTGTTCTAAATTAGAATTCATCTCTTGATAATTTATTATGATTTAACAGAGCTTTGGTTCATTATAACGGGTTTAGATAGGACGTTAGAAACAGTTTTTAAAAGTTTTTTATGATTCACCATTTGTTCATGAATTAAAATAGGAAGTCTAACCTCTTCACCCACACCCATTTGAGAACTAGAAGCAGGAATAATCATCAAATCATAGGGAGTCCAAATAATAGTCATATTAATCTTACTTAAAGTAGTTTGGACATCTTTATTTAAGTCTTGTAAAAATTGACTATTAGGACGCATTTGTTTAATACCTGGGTTGGGGAGAACATAAGCAGTCATTGTTCCATTATTTGGGGCAGAAATAGTAATATAACGTTGAACTTTTTCGACTCCTCCTAAACGTTGTAAATAGTAGCGAGTTACCAGTCCTCCCATACTAAAACCAATCAAATCAAGAGCTTGTTGGGAAGCAAAATTGTTATCAATGTAATCATAAACTTGTTGGGCTAATTTTTCAAGATGACCATTTCCATTATTCGGTTTTAGTGAAAAACAGTGAACGTACCAACCTAAATTGGTTAGATATTTTTTCATTTTATTAAACTTAGCGGATGTATTATAAATTCCATGCACTAATAGGACAGGATTGCGATTATTTGTATTCATAGTTACTCTTTACTATAAGCGGAATCTGAAACTAATTCACAGTGGTAAGTGTTATTGACGAAGATTGCCTATCATCTATTGATAATCTTTAAAGTTAATTATGACTTGCTGAATCTTAACTTCATTATCAATAATCAATTCTTGAGCCAATCTTCTTATAATGTATCCTGAATTTGTGCGAACAGTTTCTCACAATCTTTAACTGGGGGAATACCTAGTTATTGGGAAAGATCAAGGGCTTCTTGGCAATGGGTAAGGGCAAGCTCTCGGAGATTCGTTTTGTAGGCTATTTGAGCGAATAATTTTCAAATTTTGGCTTTTAAAAGTTGAATTTTAATATATTGGCAAATAGATCAGGATTATTTAATTTTTATTTCTCCATCGCTGTATTTGTCAAGTTTTATCAACTTCGCCCTCATATTGTGTAGAGAATTTACCACCCCTTGCTGATAGCCCATTTCTTCAGTGACGACATTTTTTAACTAATGTAGTAATCTTGCTGAAAGTGGATGATCACTTTTTCATACCCTCCACATGAGGCAGGTGTAATATGTGAGTAAAATAAGATAGATATAGTTAGAACTCATGGAGAAATCTGTCATGAACACTGAAGAAAAAGCACGGGAATTGATGGCACAAAAACATTTAGACAATGAGCAACGCGATCAAGCAATGATTGATCGTTCCCTTGAAGTTGAACAGACTCATCATTCAGAAGAAGTTGAAGAAAAAGCGAGAGAGTTATTGACTGAAAAACGTAAACAAAAGGAGGCAATTGATGAGACCATGTTAGAGCGTTCGGTAGAAGAAATTAACTAGGTTTTCGTTAAAAGCCATCTAGAGCCTCCCATAGAAACAGCAAAGCCTCATAGTGATATGAGGAAGCCTGCCCCGTACCCACTGGATCGGGGTCGGCAGGAGGTCATAAAAGATGGGGGCGGAGAGACTTGAACTCTCACGACCTTGCGGTCAACGGATTTTCATTCTCTTGCAGCTTTCGCTACTGCACGATCTGAGCTTTGAGAATTGGACTCTCCCTTTACCCTCAGCCTAACCTGTTAGGGTAGCTCCCGTCGAGTCTCTGCACCTTCTAAGTCCTTTCGTACTTAGCTTGGCTCAGGATTGCCTTATCTATAATCTTAGACTTAGGTTTCCCTGAATTTGAGAGCTTACACTTGTAAGGTTTCTCCTACAAGGCTCAATTTTACTTAAGTCCGTAGCGTCTACCATTCCGCCACGCCCCCGTCAGATAGTCAGCTAATTTAGCTTTTTTCACCGACGATTATCTATCGTAGCACAAGATTGTCCTTTGGGTAATACCTTTTATTTTTTTTTTTAATTTTTTTTGCTAAGTTTAATTAAAATAGATGTCAAAATTGAAAGCTTTAGCTAGAATGCAGGGTAATCAGCCTTAAAATAGAGTTGAGGTAGTAGGGAGACAAGGAGGAGTTCAATATGTTAGTGATTTTGACCCATGACAACATTCTATCTGTTAATCAAGTGTGTTCGAGTTGTTTGTTAGCCGATCAAAAGGGAACCCCAAGATGGCGTCATGGAAAACTGGGTTGTGGCCATTCAGTGGAAAAAAAGGACTCTCGACAGGCTGAAGTTTATGAATGTGAGATGGGTTTCCAAGTTGCTGAAGTTGAGGGACAAACTGTTTAAGGAAGTCCTGATGCGATCGCCTAGATATCATTTTCGGTGCTAAGCTAAGCCTAAATTCCAATAATATATTTACGCCATTCTTGATTAAGATTCCCTCTAGTGTGTTTAACTAGCTCAAACTGGAGACTACTATAGGGGCGGCGTGGTGAGTGTCTTAGGGACATTTGGGCTTCTCTTGGGGTTCGGTTGCCCTTTTTGACGTTACAGCGAACACAAGCGGTTACCAGATTCTCCCAAGTATCGCCCCCGCCCCGTGAACGGGGGAGAACATGATCCAGAGTAAGTTGCTCTCCTTTATAACTACAGTATTGACAGGTATGACGATCCCTTTCTAGGATGTTGCGCCGGGTTAAAGGGATTTCTTTGTAGGGAACGCGCACATAATGACGCAATCTAATAACCGAAGGAAGGGGAAAATCAGCATAAATCAATCGCTCGCTGTTCTCCAGTTGCTCTGCTTTGCCTTTGATTAATAGAACCACAGCCCTTCGCCAACTGGTTATGTTGAGCGGTTCGTAGGACGCATTTAACACCAGAACCTTACCCATGACTTAAATATTTAAAGAGTTTGTGTGATCTTAACCCAGATGGTAGCATAGTTGACTTATTTTGTCTGCCATCTGAGTTACAAAATTATTATTCTCTTGAATTAATATTTTCTTTTGGTCAAGGATGTTGTCCACAAGGGGGTCAGTTTTTCCCCATATTTTTGTGTTTTTTCCCCATAAGTTAAAGAAAATATTATCATTGGGTTATTTTAATTATAAAATTTGACGACCGATTAATATTCCCCTGACTTCTAACATAGCTGAATAGGTAGGAACGACGTGTAAAGTCTCCTCTTCTGAGGTTAACTTTAAAGCGGTTTGTATGGCTTCGTTTAAATCTTCTTTAACAATTAGTTTAACAGTATTTTCAGTTTTAGTTAAAGTTTCTTGACTATACTTAATACGTAAAGCCATGTCATAGGTGCGATCACCACTAACAACTAAATTACCACCTAATTTAACTAAAGGCTCCGTATCCACATCCCAAATCCAAGAGACATCTGTACCGTCTGGTATTCTATCATTTAAAACCAATAAAGTTGTAGAAGATTGACCTATTTTTTTGATCTCATTGACAGCCCTAATTGTTTCATTCATTCCCACGGGATTTTTAGATAAAAGAATGCGAATTTTTTTACCATCAATAGTTAATTCTTCCGCTCTTCCAAAAGCAGCCTTAAAGTCTTTAACTACATTTAAAATAGACGCTTTTTCTATACTCAATTCCTGAGCAACTAAACCAGCAGCCAAGGTATTGTACTTATTATAAACACCGATCAAAATTTGTGGCCACTCTTGACTATCAATATTTAATTCACTTTTTTTAAAGCCACATTTATTGCAAGAATAATCTCCTAAATGCGATAAATAAACTCCTTCATAATTTAAAGGATGACCGCAACTGGGACAATAAATAGAATCGACAGCGTGGGGTATTTCTTCTAAATAGAGATTGGATTCTGAAAGACCAAAATAGCGAACTGTTTGAGTTAAATTTTGTCCTAAATAAGATAGAGTTGGATCATCCCCATTGAGTATAATTAAAGTATCAGGAGAAAGAGAAGTGATCGCCTTTTGCCAACGTTGACTAATAGCATCAACTTCACCATAACGATCTAATTGATCTCTAAATAAATTCAGCCCTAAAATAACTTTTGGTTGACAGTCTTTCAAAATTAAGGGAACAATATTTTCATCCACCTCCAAGATTGCATAATCTGCATCTAACGTACCAATTAAGTTAGTATTACCTAACAAAGTGGTAACTAAACCATTAATTAAATTTGCCCCTGTTTCATTATGAGCAACTTTATAACTTTGGTCTTCTAAAATGGTTCGTAATAATAAAGATGTGGTGGTTTTACCATTAGTTCCTACGACCAAAATAACCCCTTGTTTAACTTGTTCACAAAGTAGAGATAACAGTCGGGGATGAAAACGACGAGAAATGGCACCAGGTAAGACACTAGCAGCACCTAAACCCAAAAAACGGACGGCAGCAGTGACAGTCTTGGCTACACCTACAGCTAACCCTAAACGAACACGATCCACTACATTCATAGTTTTGAAAATTGATCCCAGATAACCTTTAAGTTAATTAGGATAACATGATTAACTTATTTTATTAAATGTACAGGTTACATAACACATTCTCAGACAAGATTAAAAATAATATGTTATCACCCAGTACAGAAAATTATTTTCTTAAAACTATGTTTAATCAAGAGACAATTAACGAAGTCAGAAGTGGCTTTTGAGACGATGATTGCGGTGCGCCCCTGCGATTTGCAATCGCCAAGAGAACGCGCGCCAAGACATAAGCATAGCTTCAAAAACATTTCGCTTTAAAAAGCCAAGTTTTAGACCCTATTATCTCGATAATATAATCTTTTAAAATAATCTAAGCCTTTGAATTTATTGTCTCTTAATCATGCCATAAACAAAAATATTTTCATCCATTCATACTAATTAATTGTTCACAGTAGCACCAAAACAGATATGATTAAAGAAGATATCCATCTGTCGATACATGAAATTCAATGCTAAAATACGCTTATTACCCTGGTTGTGTTGCTCAAGGGGCTTGTCGTGAACTGTATTTATCTACCGCAGCTTTAACTGAAGCTTTGGAAATAGAATTGATAGAATTGAAAAAAGCAGCTTGTTGCGGTTCCGGAACTTATAAAGAAGATTCTCAACTTTTGGAAGATACCGTTAATGCTCGTAATATTGCCTTAGCTGAATCCCTAAATCTCCCTTTATTAACTCATTGTAGTACCTGTCAAGGGGTTATTGGTCATGTAGATGAAAGGTTAAAAGAGGCAAAAGACAATGAGCCTGCTTATTTTGAACAAGTTAATAGTTTCCTCAAAAAAGAACATTGTTCGCCCTATCAAGGTAGCACAGAAGTTAAACATTTGTTATGGGCATTAGTAGCTGACTATGGGTTAGATAAATTGGCTGAAAAAGTCCAACGTAAGCTATCAGGATTAAATTGTGCAGCGTTTTATGGTTGTTATTTATTAAGGACTCAGGATAAACTACCTTATGATAATAAATTTCATCCAGAGTCCCTAGAAAATGTTTTTCGTACTGTGGGCGCAACCCCTATTTATTATCAAGGAAGGACCCAATGTTGTGGCTGGCCGTTATCCAGTTATGCCACAGAAGAATCGTTTAAAATGGCAGGAAACCATATCAAAGAAGCCATACAAGCAGGTGCCGATTGTTTAGTAACCCCCTGCCCATTGTGCCATTTAAACCTAGATTCTCGACAACCTGAAGTCGAAAAAGTTATCGATGAAAAACTAGGTTTACCTGTATTACATTTACCCCAGTTAGTCGCTTTATCTTTGGGAATAGAGCCTGAAAAATTAGGTTTAAATCGTCACATTGTTTCCACAAAATCAGTTTTAGAAAAATTAGAGATGAATTAACATCGATAGTTTCAAGTCTTATTGGGACTCTTGTAGGGGCTTAATACTATTAAGCCCCTGCATCTTGTTAGCCGTTGCATTGAAGCAAAGATTGACCTGTTGTTGGAGTAATTCTCCATCAGCAAGATGAGTCTGTCAAAGAAAAAAGATTATGGGTTTACCCTTTTCAACAACTGGAAATTTGCTATGTTAAGAACTTAAAGATATCTAAGGATCAACCTCACTGTGAGTTCTAACAACCTACCAAAAACCACCGCTTATGTCCGTATTATTCAACAATCTTGGCAACAAGGGCGAATGGAAGGAGAAGTCAGGGCTGCAGAATATCAATGGCGGTTTCAGTGGCATTTTCGGCAAGGAGAGTTATCAGTACAACCCTCCCTAGGCCGTGCCTTGATTTATGAACCCTTGGGACGTTTTTTAGAACGTTCAGACTATCAATTGGAACCTGGAGGAGATTATGAATTTACCTTACGATCGCAAATTTAGGTAAGTTTAAAAGTCTTTAATCTTCTTGAAACTCTGGCCATAATAATCGTAAGGCCATCAAAGAAAAACCGATAGCGGCCATAGCTTTTAACAGTTTAGTGGGCACAAATTGAGCGATTGTTCCTCCAGCAATCACACCTAAAAAACTGGCTAAAATTAAAGCCGTAATTGATCCAAAGAAAACCGCACGAGGAGACTTTGAACTACCGCCTAAAGCAATAGCAGCTAGTTGACTTTTATCACCAATTTCAGCTAGAAACACTGTAATAAAACTTAGTCCAAAAAGTTGCCAATCCATAAAATATCAGTCCCTGGATAATGATAAATATTACTAATTTAGTCTAAGAGGAGAATAGAGACAGTTTCATAGGTTTATTAACTATTTAAAACATCCCCCATCAGTAATGCTGTAATAATTAGTAATAACAAAGCCACTGCAATATCCAAAGTTTTAGGCGAGAGACGACGGGCTAACCAATAACCAATTAATACCCCTAATAAACTGGTAGCAATTAAAGCCATTGCTGCCCCAGCAAAAACCACCCAAGGAGATTGCGACTCTGCACTAATTAAGAGAGTAGCTAATTGAGTTTTGTCTCCCATTTCTGCCAAGAATATCGTCAAAAAGGTTGAACTAAAAACCGTCCAAAAACTCCATGATTTTCCTTGATTTTTTGGATTTTCAACAGGATCAGAAGCAGTCATAATTTACGTTGATTAATTCTCAGTTTTTTTGCTATCTTGATAAGCCATACCATTCGCCTCTGCATAACGTTTCATAAAACGCATAAAACGATCCCAGTGCTCATCTTTTTCAATGTCAAAAGCACAACGAACTTGTTTCAATTCATCTCCTTCATCGCCGCCCCAAATAATTTTTAAAGAGGAAGGAGTAACACTAATTTCTCCTTCAGAGTCAATTAAACGTAAATCACCATAGGTTTGAGTTGTATAACTTCTAAATCTTTCTAGGGATTTCAAATTATCAAACATCATTAATACATTTCGGATTCCCGTTTGTTTACTACGTCGCAAACTTACATTACTTAATTCCTCAGAAATGCCAACAAAAAACTCAATTGAAGGGTTAATATCAGTCATTATATCAGGGATTAGTTATTATTTATATAATCAATTATTTGTGAGGAGTAAATGATAATAATAACTTGATTATCTTTTCTCCTCCTGGTTATCATTTATTCAGTTTCTCCTCCTTGAATTTTAAGAATGAGGAATCCCCAAGCTAAACCAAATAAAACCAAAACCATTAATAAAACGGCTCCATTAAACATCATACTTTCGGCGGTCATCTGCGTGCTCCTAATTAAATGAAATATAGATAATTGCTTGACGGTTTTAGCTTATCATTGAAGTTGCCTAATCGCTAAAGGCTCATCAGTTTTGGCCAAAATTAGTCCATCGTTATATAAGTATTGTAAAACACGAAGGCAAAATAACAAGATGCAATCTCTAGATTCTCCACCGTCTCAACCTCCCCATTTAGCCTTAACCATAGGAGATCCTGCCAGTATAGGACCCGAAATTGTTCTCAAAGCCTTGGCTGATTCTAGTTTGACCCAAACTTGTAAGATAACGGTGATTGGGTCGCGATCGCAAATCCAGCAAACCTATCAACAGTTACAAGGGACAACCACTCCCTTAGCTAATCCCGACAGTTTAACCATTTTAGATATTCCCCTTGATCCTGGGGTTGAATCAGAGATTACCATAGGTTATGGCAATGCAGCCAGTGGAAGAGCGAGTTTAGCCTATCTCGAAACAGCCATCGCCCAAACCCTTCGAGGTAAGTTTCAAGCGATCGTCACCGCTCCCATTGCCAAATCCTGTTGGAAAGCAGCCGGCTATCACTACCCCGGACAAACCGAAGTATTAGCCCAAAAAGCCAAGGTTGATAAATTTGGGATGTTATTTGTGGGGCGATCGCCTTATACAGGGTGGACTTTACGAACGTTATTAGCCACCACCCACATCCCTTTAAATCAAGTATCTCGGACTCTCACCCCTGAACTGATGTCCTTAAAACTACAGTTACTAATAGACTATTTACGACAAAGGTTTCTCATTAAAAACCCCAAAATTATCATCCCAGGTTTAAACCCCCATAGCGGTGAAAATGGACAGCTAGGAACCGAAGAACAAGATTGGTTATATGGGTGGCTAGAAACCGCCAAAAAGCAGCATCCAGAAGCTGATTTAATCGGTTTAGTTCCCCCTGATACCATGTGGGTTAAACCGGCGCAAGCTTGGTATGGAAACCCCTTCAAGGCTGCACAAAAGGGGGATGAGTCTTGGGAGCAACCGACATTCAATATCAGTGATGTTGCTGATGCTTATCTAGCCTTGTACCACGATCAAGGATTAATCCCCGTCAAATTAATGGCGTTTGATCAAGCAATCAACACCACCATTGGCTTACCCTTTATTCGTACTTCTCCCGATCATGGAACCGCATTTGATATCGCTGGCAAAGGAATCGCGAGGGAAACGAGTCTCAAAGCCGCCATTTATCTTGCAGCGCACTTAAGTCAACAAGGATTAAAACAAAACTATTGAATATTTGTCAGTGACTAAGATCACTGGGTGAGTGGTATTTTGATCAATCAATCATAATTATTAATCATTCATAATTGATTGTAAGTTTATATCAAAGCTAAAGTCCCTAACCCAATTTTTAGTCCATTTTGTGCTGTAATGATGTCGTCCTTGAGAGAAAAACAACCAAAAATAGAACATATATTAGCTTTTAATGTAAGCAGTGCCCAAAGAGTTTTCTTTCTTGATGACTCTCAGTATTCAATTGGAAGGTCTCCTCATAATAATATTGTTGTTAATGCAGAAGGTATTTCTAGACAACACGCTACTGTAATTCAAAAACCTCAAGAAAATGGGACGTTCTCTTATATTATTATTGATGGAACCATAGAAGGACATAAAAGCAAAAATGGCATTTTAGTAAATGGGTGTAGACGAAGCAAATATGAACTTAAGCATGGGGATGTGATTCAATTTACTAAAGAAGTGACGGCTCATTATTATATCGTTGATAAAGATAGTGAAGACTTTATCAACAAATTGACTCCTGATCTTTATTTACCAATTAATTGTTCACAGTCTAGTGGTATTGGCTGTGAAACACAAATTATTGAAATAAATCAAACAAAAACTATCCCCTCCCAAACCAACAAACTCGCTTCTATTGTTGAGTTAAGTCCCATTCCTATTATTGAGATGGATGATCAGGGGACAATTACTTATCTCAATTCTTCTGCTTATTTAAAGTTTCCGGATCTTCAAAAAGCACAACTTAACCATCCTTTATTGAAAGGCTTACTTGATAAACAAAATCATGATAATGGTGGTCTAGTTATTCGAGAAGTTTCTTTACAAGAGAAAATTTTTGAACAGCACATTAATTATTTAGCAGAAGAAAAACTAATTAGACTTTATATTTTTGATATTACTCAACGCAAACAGATAGAATTACAATTAAAATATCAAGCTTTTCATGATAGTTTGACTGGTTTACCTAACCGAACTTTTTTTGATAAACATCTTGCCATAACCATTAATAAATCTCAAAGGTATAATCATTCCTTTGCTGTTTTATTTATCGATATCGATCACTTTAAAAGTATCAATGATACCCTTGGTCATAGTGTAGGAGATCGTATTTTAGAATAGTT
>JASJEA010000228.1 GCA_030064935.1 Crocosphaera sp.
ACAATTTATTATCAAGAAGAAATTCCTGTCTGGCCAGTTTTTATTAATGAGGCAGCTTATTATGAAAAAAGTACCGCTATGTGTTTAGCAAAAAAACAAGAAATTACCGTATAATTTCAAGAATGCTAAATACAATTTATTGTTAAAATTTTATTACTTCTAAAATCCAAAATAAGAAAATAGGGGAATAACAAAATTGGGATTCATGCAGAAAATGGTAACAGCAATCAGTGTTTATATGATGGGAGTGTTGTATTTGACTCTTAGCTTAGCTCAAACACAACTGATCGAAGTCAAAGCAGAAAATACACTGGAAAAAATGCTTAACTATCTTAAGGATAAATCTTCTTTAAACTTTCAAGCAAATATTGCAGAAGATTTGGTTTTTAGTAATGGTCAAAAAATTCAAATTGGTGCTATAGCAAACGTTAAAGTGCGTCGTCCCGATAAACTAAACATTGATTATCAAGGCGATCGCAATCATGTCCGCTTTTATTTTGATGGCAAAACTTTTACAATGGAGGGATTAACCAATAAGGTTTATGCTAATTTTTTACCTCCTTCAGATGTGGATAATATCAACAGATTGGTGAATCAAATAGGAGAAAAACTTAATATTACTTTGCCTTTAGGAGAAATTATTTCCACAGATAATGATTTAGAAAGCATCAAACAAAGGAGCACCAGTGGTATTTACGTTGGAGAAAGTCTAGTCAATGGCATTATTTGTCATCATTTAGCTTTTACTCAAGATAACCTTGATTGGCAAATTTGGATCGAAAAAGGAGAGCAACCGCTTCCTAGAAAATTAGTGATTACCTATAAACAAGCTCCCTCTTCCCCTCAATATTCTGCTATATTATCCAATTGGAATTTTGACCCTATTTCAGCGCAAGATCCAGTTTTTTCTTTTCAACCTTCCACAGATGCTGACAAAATCGATTTTCTCATTGTCGAGCCAGAATAGTTTATCAAATAAGCAAGATTATGAAACAAGTCATTAACAAAAATATCCCGATTTTTTCTCTAATTTTTACCTTTGTATTATTCGTCAGTTATGGTCTGCCAAGCCATTTAATTGAGGCAGAAGCCAGAGGGTTTAGAAGGGGTTCAACCCGTGGTAGTCATCGTCAGATTAATCGTAGTGGTCGCCAGGGAGCTAGGCAAATTAATCGAGGTGGTCGCCAATTTGATCGTGGCTCTCGTCAAAATAACCGTCAAGGCGATCGTGATAGTCGCCAATTTGATCGCGGCTCTCGTCAGGAAAACCGTCAGGGTAATTTTGATAATCGTCAGGAAAATCGTCAAGAAAACATCAATAATCGCCAAGAAAATCGTCAAGAAAACATCAATAACCGTCAAGACTTTAGAAACGATCGCTGGAATGATGTTAGTGATTGGCGCGATCAACGTTGGGACTATTGGAATGATTGGAATGATTGGGCAAATACTCGATACTGGGTTGGTGTGGGAGCATCCTTATTAGCTATTCCTGCTACGGCGATCGCTGTTTCTGCGGCTAACCAAAACTATTACTATAATGAGGGGGTTTATATGCAGCCTCAAGGCGATTCTTATGTTGTTGTTTCGGCCCCTGTTGGTGCAGTCATATCTACTCTTCCTGATGGTTATATTCCTGTTTCAGTTAACAATTTGAACTATTACTATTACGGTGGAGCATTTTATCAAACCTCTTCTGGTGGTTATATTGTTGTTCAAGCTCCTATGGGTGCTATAGTGCCATTTATTCCCGACGGATACGAAACAAAGGTTATGGGAGGGACAACTTATTATCAGTATGGAGGAGTTCGTTACCAACCCGTTTATGATGAGGGTAATTTAGTCTATAAAGTGGTTTAAAGTAGTTTCATCAACTTATCTTTATTCTCTTTTCATCTGTTTTTATCAGTCTTAGTTGATGGGTGAGTTTCTTCTCACAAAATATTGCTAAGGACATTATCAATGCGTGAATCCGATTATATTGCCAATACTTCAGTTAGTTATAGAAAAGACTATGGACAGTTTTTTACTCCCTCATTAATTGCTCATATTATGGCAAAATGGGTGACACAGAATCAACCTAAAACGATTCTAGATCCTGCGTTTGGGTTGGGAGTATTTTATGAAGAAATAGGCAAACTAAACTTATCTTATCAATGGAATATGACAGGATATGAAATTGATAGTAATATTTTGGGTTACTTAAAGTATATTAGCAAAAATAATAATCTAAACCTTGTTAATAAAGATTATCTTCAATCGGAGATAATCTATTATGATGCAATTATTTGTAACCCTCCTTATCTTAGGTTTCAGAAATTCATTAATCGACATAATATACTCCCAAAAATTGAACAACAGATCGGTCATAAATTAGCTGGTTATTCTAATATTTCATCGGTTTTTCTTATTAAAGCATTGCAACAACTCAATATTAATGGGAGACTCGCTTTTATTCTTCCCTTTGAATTTTTTAATACAGGATATGGGAAAACTATAAAAAGAAGACTGATAGAAAATCATTTATTAAAACAGATTATTATTTTTACTAACGAAAAAGATATTTTTACTGATGCTACTACTACTATTTGTATTTTATTGTGTCAAAATAATAACCTCAAACAAGACATTAAAATAACTAATATTAATAGTAATGAGAAAATTAAAACAATATCCAATATTAGTGAATATTATCATCATCGATTAGAAGAATGTAAATTACCCTATGATCAAAAATGGACACCCATTATTTTCTCATTAATTTCTCAGCAAAAAATTCCAGAAGGTTTTTGTAAACTATCAAACTATGGTGCTTTTAAACGGGGTGTTGCTACCGGTGCTAATAATTTCTTTGCCCTAAATAAAAGCAAAATTAAACAATTAAAAATTAGTGATAAAAATGTTTGTAAATGTATTACAAAAAGTCAGTTAATACAAAAATTAGTTTTTACTGATGATGACTTTCTCTTCTTATCTGATCAAGATAAATCAACTTATTGTTTAGATGTCAAAGATTTCCATGAGAAAGCTGTAAAAAATTATCTTAAATTAGGAGAAAAAGAAGGTTATCATCAAAGATATTTAACCAAAAATAGAAACCCTTGGTATCAACTAGAAAGAAGGGAACCTGCACCGATTTTATTTGGTGTTTTTAACCGAGGAAGACTTAAAGTAATACGCAATTTTACAACAGCTATTAATTTTACTTGTTATCATGGATTTTATCCTAATGTATTTGCTAACAATAATATGCTTGATAAACTGTTTATTTATTTAATCAGTGATATCGGACAAAATATTATCAAAATGAATAAAAGAAGTTATGGAAATAAACTAGATAAATTTGAACCAGGAGACTTAAATAATAGTCTTTTCCCCAATGTTGAACAATTTAATTTTATCAGCCAAACAGAGGTAGAGGAGGTCATACAAACGTCTAAGATAAATGAAAAAGAAGCTATTTTTAGGAGTAATCAATTAATCAAAAAAATAATAAAAAATCATTAAATATTTTCTAAAAGTACAGAAAAAAAACAAAGATAAGGAGATGAATAAAAAAAGGTTTTGAAGCCTCCAATTTGAAGGATAGAGAATTCTAAATTATAAATTATGATTGACTGTAGGGTGGGCATCGCCCACCTTAAAAAGTTTTATGTGTGCTCGTATATCTACTCATCAATTAAGGCTGTTTTTTGCAAAAATAACTGAGTTTTTAAAATTTTAGAACATAGGTATTTTAGCCCAATTCTAAAGTCGTGCCCGTCTAGTTCTTTACTCCACATAATTTGTGCCTGAATCGGTTCAATATCTTGAATCAAAAGAAGTAATTTTTTCCCAGGCATAAAAGGTTGATCTCTTTGTAGATTAAAATCACATTGATTCAACCACTCCTCTCGGATAATTAAACCACATCCGTTAAAAGAATCATTAATAATTTTTGCTTCGCAGGGATAACGAATTTGTGCTTGATTAAAAACTAATTTAACTGATTTACCTTTATTAATTTCTAATCTTTTATTATATCTTTGGTAATTTTTGTCAGAAGCATCGAGAGAAATAATATTGCTTTGAGTAAGGTTAGAGAAGGATAATTGTGTCATGATTATGCTATAGGTTTAATAAAATCATTAATTGTGCAAAAATCTAGGATCGTAAGATGGTACTTATGATCAATTATTAGAGGATTAAACTGATTTGGCAATGGTAAAAAATTCGTAAATTCCTGAGCATTACCATCAGTAAATCTACTGATAAAGCATTGAGAATACAGAATCTAATGGATTGTTTGAAATAAAATGGCGGGTTAGGAAAGATTTTTATCTCCCCTTAAGCTAGAATACTGACGTAGGATGAAATTTTACCCTTAATATGGATATAGTAAATAACTTAAGACATCTAGAGGAGTTAATCAAAAATAGTGTTTGTCCTCAACGGTTACGAATACGTACTGGGTTTTCTACTCGCCTGTAGTTTAATACCCATTCTCGCCTTAACAGCATCAAAAATACTCCGCCCCAGTGGTGGTGGCCCCGAAAGACTTACTACCTACGAGTCAGGAATGGAACCTATTGGTGGGGCTTGGATTCAATTCAATATCCGGTATTATATGTTTGCCCTGGTATTTGTGGTATTTGACGTAGAAACCGTCTTTTTGTACCCTTGGGCAGTCGCCTTTAGCCGCTTAGGGTTACTAGCGTTTGTTGAAGCCTTGATCTTTATTGCCATTCTCGTCGTTGCTCTGGTTTATGCCTGGCGGAAAGGCGCGTTAGAATGGTCTTGATGAAGTCAGAAGTCTCTAAATCAGAAGTTTTTTTTGCTCAAGGGATTTAATCCCCCAATTCAAAAACCTTCTGCTTTATTAAACAGGGCCTGAAACTTGATTATCTTGGTAAAACCTTGCAATCATCATTTATCGAGAATTTTAGTTCATTATTAATCTCTTATGAGTCCGAACCCAACCTCCGATCTATCCGCCTTCGAGCAGTTGCAAAAAGAAAAAATCCTTAACCCTGCTGCTCGTGGGCAAGTTACCCAAGATTTGTCAGAAAATATAATCTTAACCACCGTCGACGATCTGCACAACTGGGCGAGATTATCCAGTTTATGGCCGCTCCTATACGGAACTGCTTGCTGTTTTATCGAATTTGCAGCCCTAATCGGCTCTCGCTTCGATTTTGATCGTTTTGGTCTCGTTCCCCGTTCTAGCCCCCGACAAGCAGATTTAATCATCACTGCGGGAACTATTACAATGAAGATGGCTCCTGCTTTAGTGCGGTTATACGAAGAAATGCCCGATCCTAAGTATGTCATCGCTATGGGGGCTTGTACCATTACCGGAGGGATGTTTAGCAGCGACTCCACAACAGCAGTCCGTGGCGTAGATAAATTAATTCCAGTGGATGTCTATATTCCTGGGTGCCCTCCTCGTCCCGAAGCCATTTTTGATGCGATCGTCAAGCTTCGCAAAAAAGTCTCTAACGAGACAATTCAAGAACGAGCAACGGTAATGGAACAAACTCACCGTTACTATAGCACCCCCCACAACATGAAAGCGGTTTCTCCCATTTTAACCGGGAAATATCTGGCAACCCCTACCCGTCAAGCACCTCCCAAAGAATTGACCGAGGCGATTGGTATGGAAGTTCCCCCCGCTTTAGCATCCCAAAAACAGAAGGAGGAAGCATAATATGGTTGATGAAAATACTCCAGACAACGCCCCAGAAAAGGAAGAAGAAGGGACCCTCGTTGAAGCTGGTCCTGTGTCTAGTTGGTTGACGGAAAATGGTTTTGATAACGATATCCTCGAACCGGATCATTTAGGGATAGAGTTGATTAAAGTTGAGCCAGACTTTTTGATTCCCCTCTGCACTGCATTGTACGCCTACGGGTTTAATTATTTACAGTGTCAGGGCGCTTATGATCTCGGTCCTGGGAAAGAATTGGTTAGCTTTTATCATTTGATTAAAGTTAGTGATAACTGTGACACTCCTGAAGAGGTTCGTCTCAAGGTATTTTTGCCCAGAGATAACCCCCATGTTTCTTCCGTTTACTGGATTTGGAATGCGGCTGATTGGCAAGAGCGGGAAAGCTATGATATGTATGGCATTATCTATGATGGCCATCCTGATCTTAAACGCATTTTGATGCCGGAAGATTGGATCGGTTGGCCATTGCGAAAGGATTATGTTTCCCCCGACTTTTACGAGTTACAAGATGCTTATTAAGTTGGGTGTTTTGTGAGCATTATTCAGTAGGGGCAATTAATTAATTGCCCCTAAAAATTTAGTTTTTCTTTAACCATTCATAAGCGATAAAACTAATTAGATAACCAATTAAAAGACTAATAATAATGGTGAGGGTTGTTCCTAGCCAGATACTGTTTAAAGACGGGTTTGTTTCACTGGGTTCAAGGTATTTAGAAATCGTTTGTGTAGTGGGTTTGGTTAATAGTTGTCCAACGGCGATGGCTGTTCCTATTCCTGTGAAAATTTGACCCAATTGCGCTTCTTTTTCACTCTTATTGTCTTGTCTTCTGGCTTCATCAATACTAATTTGAGTTTGCACACTCAGCATTAGTTTATCATATAAATGAAGTGCTGGACTCAAAAAGCCAATATCTGTTTTCATTTGTTCTAAG
>JASJEA010000001.1 GCA_030064935.1 Crocosphaera sp.
AATAGATTGGTTTTAGCTAGTATTTTTTAAGACTAACTGGCTTGAATTCCTGTGTTTATTTTTCTCAAGATTATCCTTAATTTTTTAGGAATTTATGGCTCCTGCTTACATCGAACTCAGGTCAACATTTTTCAATGTCTTATACCAAATCCGCTTATTATCGTAGAATAATATTCTTTCTCCCCCTGCCTCCTCTGCCTCCCCTGCTCCCCCTGCCTCCCCTACCTCCCCTGCTCCCTCTACTTTTTTAATATGATTATCTACTTTCTAAAGCGGATTTGGTATGAGGATTATTTTCGGGAGTCGTCACTTCTATCAATAACAAGATTGATCAGACTTTTGTTTACGTTTCCAATGGTTAGCTATTCCAAGGGTTGCTAAAGCCAAAAAAGATAAACTAGAAGAAGTTTCAGGAACAGAAACTAAGGTTGCTTGAAACACAACTGGTAACTCGCTATCTTCTGGACCAAAATTTTCAAAACCTGAGATAAATGGAGGGGCAGAAAAAATTTCAAAATGACCTGGTGGGTTCAAGAAATCAGCAAAAAATAAGTTTACAAAATTGCCTCCAGATGTTGAAAAACCTAAACCATCATTTGTCAATTGTTCAGAATTAAGACTAATTAAATTATCAACTTCAAAAGGTTCATTTCCTGGTACGGAAGTTCCCGTTGGGTGTAAGCCAGTTATGGCTTCACCGTTTCGTGTACCACTAATATCAGTAATTAAATAAAAACCTAAGTCATCAGCAACATCTTCAGTCATTAATGTTCCACTTGCATTTATTCCAGGTGCAGAATAACTCCAATTGAAAGTTAAAGCTAAAGATTTTTCTACGTTTCCTAATATTAACCCAGAAATAGTTGTTGTCAGCGTAGCAAATAATAAGGGGATATTTTTCATGATTGCAGTATTTTAACTAAGGTAATAGTTATTTATAGTATAAAGTATTTTTATTTTCAATGTTGTTGCAATTCTTTATTATTTATGTTAACTTGATAAGTTTTACTTTAGAAAATAAGTTTTCTTATTAGAGACAAAAAAATAATTGTCACCGGCTTGACATATTCTTGACACACCGTTGACACAATCATGATATTCAATGTAATCGTGGTTTTATTTCAAAAGCCAGTTTATGTATCTTTAAAAACTGTTTTAAACCTGCTTTAATTATGAACCCCACTGCAACTAGACTTCTTAATTTTCTCCAACAAGACTTAGATATTCCCCCTGAGTCTATCAACCTTGCCTTCAAAGATGAACAAGCCATGCCACACCATTTTCCCATGATTTTGTGGCAATATGGCTTAGTTAATAAACAACAATTAGAATCAGTTTTTGACTGGTTGGATGATCATGATTTTTAATAGGAATGACTGCTAAATATGTTATCTCAAAGATGTCAGAAGCTTATTTGAGGGCGGGCTTTGCCCACCCTAAGATATCTGTAGTTGTCTAGCACACAATTAGCAGAATAACTTTGGTATTATTGTTAATAAACTGATTAAAACCATCAAACAAAATTTATAATTTAGAAATTAGAAAAAAATTAAAGATAATTTAATAATCTTTAAAGCTAATTTTTGGCTTATATTAACAAACTATTGTTGTTACCTAAAGTACAATAAGGCCTAAGTTGTATGCTAGAGATATAAAATATATGGGTCGTGCGAAAAAAGTCGTGCTTGCTTATTCTGGTGGGGTAGATACCTCCGTTTGTATTCCCTATCTTAAGCATGAGTGGGGAGTAGAAGAAGTTATCACCTTAGCTGCGGACTTAGGACAAGGAGATGAACTAGGACCTATCCAAGCCAAAGCCCTAAAATCAGGGGCTGTTGAGTCCCTGGTGGCTGATGCTAAAACAGAATTCGTCACTGACTATGCCTTTAAATCAATTAAAGCGAATGCCCTCTATGAGAGTAGATATCCTCTCTCTACAGCCTTGGCTCGTCCTCTGATTGCTAAATTATTAGTAGAAGCCGCAGAAAAATACGGGGCTGATGCCGTTGCTCACGGTTGTACGGCCAAAGGAAACGATCAGGTCCGCTTTGATCTCGGAATTTTAGCCCTTAACCCTACCTTAAAGGTGTTAGCCCCAGCTAGGGAATGGAAAATGAGTCGGGAACAAAGTATTGCTTATGGGGAAAAATTTGGCTTAGAATTTCCCGTTAAGAAGTCTTCTCCATTCAGTATTGATCGCAACCTGTTAGGGCGCAGTATTGAAGCTGGTCCCCTGGAAGATCCTATGACTGAACCCCCAGAAGAAATCTATTTGATGACTAAAGCGATCGCTGATACCCCAGATACCCCCGAATATGTGGAAATCGGTTTTGAGAAGGGTATTCCAGTTAGTCTCAATGGTCAAAGCTTAGGCCCAGTAGACCTCATTAGTCAACTCAACGATATGGTGGGTAAACATGGGGTTGGGCGACTTGATATGATTGAAAACAGAGTGGTTGGCATTAAATCACGGGAAATTTATGAAGCGCCCGCTTTATTGGTTCTCATTGATGCCCATCGAGACTTAGAAACCTTAACCCTAACCGCAGATGTAACTCAGTACAAGAAAGGGGTTGAGGAAACCTATAGTCATTTGATCTATCGGGGTTTATGGTATTCTCCCTTAAAAGAAGCTCTTGATGCTTTGATTGATCAAACTCAAGAACGAGTCACCGGAATGGTACGCATTAAGCTATTTAAGGGCAATGCTACTATTGTTGGTCGTCAGTCTGATTATTCCATCTATAGTCCCCATTTATCTACCTATGGGGAAGATGATCGCTTTGATCATAAAGCGGCAGAAGGCTTTATCTATATTTGGGGACTTCCTACTAGGGTTTGGGCAGAAAAAACCAAAGGTTAATGGTTTAATTTTGGGGCTTAATTTAGATTAAGTCCCTCTAATTCTTTTGAGATACAATTAAGCAGTCGCTTTTACTAAATTATAATGTAATAACATTAATTTATTAGCTGATATTATTTCCATTGCATAAGTTGTTCCGTCATTATTAGAAAATTCTACTTCAAATGCTTTACCATCATAGTCCATAACAATTGTTCCCACTTGTCCTTTATATAAGGTGATAGGTTCTCTAGTTTCAAAATGGATTGTTTGTCTATCTTCTGTTAAAGCGACAATATCTAGTTCTTTTAATTTGTTTATAAAAATATTTTATTTACATATAGTTATTGTTAGTTTTTTAAAGTTACATTACACTACTTCTATAAAGCTGTTCATTTGCAAGGGAAGATCAGGGTCAATCTCAAACCATACTGTTGCGCCACAGTTTTTCTTGTGATCGGGATCATAAATCAGTCGGCCAAAGCCTGGAATTCTCACCTCATTACACAAAAAACTATGTTGCCCCATTTTCACGGAAATAACGGGGTTATGGGTCTTATTCTTGTTATTAGACTTGATTATACCCTGAATGACATGCATAAAGGTCATGATTTTTTGTTTGCGTTTTCGCCAACGACCTTCAGGGCCTTTGTTTTTACAGCTTATTTTTGGCATTCCATCTGAAGATACAGGGATTTGCCAACGACGACCTTCTTTAAAGGCTCCTTCAATACGACCGTCTATAGCTAGTTTTCGGACACGCTGAACGGATAAGTGAAGTCGACAAGCAGCTTGAGTCGTTCCAATATAGGTTTTTGACATTGTACTATTGCGCTATAGTTAGAATGATTATAGGATAGTTTCCAGACTGATTAGGGATACAGATGATCTCTTTGATACCAGTTTTCATAGCAATCCACTAAAAGATTGAAATAAAAATTCCTTTCAATTGAAAACTAATAGATAAAACCTCATATTTTTTAATATCTAAAATAATTTAGTTTCAGCGATCGCCGCTTTTATAAGCTTCACAATTTGATAGATTATGATAAACAAGGAGAAGTTGCTTCATACATTAAAGATACCATTGAAAAATATCTTGAATCATCAACAGAAGAAGAAATAATAAAGCTTGTTTATTCTCTTAAAGATGGAATTAATATTGAAAATTTTTTTCCTGAATTAAGTTCTATAATTGATACAACAAAAATATCCTTACAAAGGATTATTAAAAGTCATGTTGATTGGGCTATTCCTCTATATAAGACACCTGGTGAGAAGAAAAATTTTGTACTGAATAAAGAGATTTTATCAATAATTATGATATCTGATCAAAATGATATCTCTAACTCAGAAAAGCTAACCCAACTATTGAGAATATTAGCATCGTCCATTATAGATTGGTCTTTAGATGAATATGATATTAAACAAATTGTACAATTTTTTGACATCGTTATCGAGAAGATTGATATTATATATAAACAAAGTTTATAAGATTGTACAGAAATTTTTGAATTAATGTTTATTCTGTTCTTAAAATTACCGAATTATAGTGATTCTCAAGATAACTTATTTAAGCTAATTAGTAAGTTTCCCATTTTTACCGTAAGATTATCGCCATCACTCTCCCTATATAATATCTTTACTAGATTATCTCAGAATAAAATAACTCTCCTAAACTCACTTCTAGAAAATAATGATAGAGAGATATTCTTAAAAGGATCAATCATTTGGAAAGCAGTATTAGACTTAAAATTTATTGATTTCACAAAAAGACTTTTCTCTAAACTTTTGAAAGATATTGTATTTACTCCTGATATAGGAAAAAGACTCCTTCAAGAACAAGAAGAAGATAGTCAATTTCATACTATAGGAATTACCTTTTTAACCTATTCTGATTATCCTATTGAAAATACTCAAGAGCAAAAACAGCTTTTAGACTGGTTAAAAAATGTCGATAGTGAAACTGAAGAAAAAGAATGGGGTAAGTTTATTAAAAACAGTGTTATTAGTGATGAAAAACAATCACATTGGTCTACTTTCTTAGAAAAAATCTTAAGTGACCCCAAACCATTTGGCCATTTAATATTAAATGCTGCAATGGAACGTTATCAAAGTTCAAATAATGCAATGGGAATTACAATTTCTGAAGAAGAAGAAAAAACACTTGACTTAGTTTAATAAATTTTAAAACCAGTCATTATACAATTAAAATTAATCAATTAATATTCAACCCCCACTAACAGGAGGAATGAATACTAATTCATCTCCTTCTTTTAGAATAGTATTACTCTCAACAAATTGAAAATTAACCCCAAAACGAGTAACATTACGCCATTCTTCTAACTTAGGATGTTCTTGAATTAGAATATCTAAAACATCATTAACTGTAGTTTCTAATGAAACTTGTTTAACTAACTCCGAAACACCATAAACTTCTTCATAAACTGCAAATAGTTTAACGGTAATTGTAATAAAAGATTGAGACATAACAAACCAAATTAGATCATCAATAATTATGCTTAAGATAGAACCGAAAAATTAAACCATACTAAATTACTGACTAATTGATTAACTTTTCTATCGAAATTGGATCATATAAAAGAAAATATGTCAAGCTGAGAGTGGAGATAGAGTATAAGAACAAGAGGGGGGACAATGGTTAATCAAGTTGAAAGTCCGCAAGTCCTGAATCGAGAAAATGGGGGACCCCAGACAGTTGCTCCCATATATGAAAAAATTTTAGTAGCGATCGCAGAAGATAGTAGCTCCAAAGAGGTATTTGAAACCGCATTAAAATTAGCCAAAGCACAGAACAGCCAATTGATGATCATAACTGTTATTCAGGAAAATAATCGAGGAGGAATGGAATTACCTCTTTACCCAGAAATGACAGGATATGCTGGCATTTATACCCAGGAAATGGTTGAATTGGAAGAAAAACTAAGACAAGAAACATTAGAAGAATTGCAAAGTTGGCTCAAAAGGCTAAACCAACAGGCTATTAAACAAGGAATCAAAGCTGACTCAGATTGTTTGTATGGGGAACCCGGGCCAAGGATCTGCGCCATGGCCAAACAATGGGGAGCAGAGCTAATTATTGTGGGTCGTCGAGGTCGTCAAGGTCTCTCAGAACTCTTATTAGGTAGCATAAGTAATTATGTCATTCACCATGCCCCCTGTTCTAGTTTAATCGTGCAGCATTAAGCCGTTAGATGAAATTAAGGAAAGCAGGACAAAAAGGCCATTGATAGGTTAAAGTCGAAAAGGAAACATTAACATTGGCTAAGGATAATCCTATATAAGGAGAACTAGATACTATGCTAACCTTGAAAATCGCTGTTTACATCGTTGTTGCTTTATTTATTTCCTTGTTCGTTTTCGGATTTTTATCGAGTGATCCCACCCGTAACCCTGGACGCAAGGACTTTGAATAAGCTCTAATCAGTTTGTGTTAACTTAGGTGAGTAAAACGATAGGGGCGAGGTTTGGCTCGTCCCCATCTAAATACCCTCTAATCACGCTACAGGTAGCCACTTAACCTTTTAGCTTGATACTATCTAAAGATGCTCCCATTCGTTCCATCACCTAATCCGCCAGCGCAAATAGAAACCGTTATCCTTGAGCATCAGGGGAAACAAACTCCTTCATGGATCAACCAAGAAGCCCAGGGGGACTCAGATTTTATCTTAAGTCAACTTCCCTCTGAGATTCCAGTCGTTTCAGAAAATAAACCCACAGAGACAGCACCACCAGGGGTAGTGGAATTCTATTTATCCTCCCCCGAAGAAGTCCCTAAGACAGAAACTTTACCAGGGTTTAACCCCACCGGTCAAGCAGCCGATATCTTAGGTGAGCCGATTACCGTCGGGAAATCTAGCGGTCGGACTTCCCCTAAATGGGTTCCTCTGCAACCATCAGAAACCGTAGCCCAATCATCTCAACCCCGTCGCTTACTGCTAAAACCACGAGGCAAGCAAGAACAGTCCCTCGACTTCGCCCTGGGTCCCGAAGCCTCTGAGCCCTTAGCCCAGAGACAAGTAGAAATATTCCCAGAGACAACACCTCAAGAAGCGGTTGGGGTAGTGGAACTCGTCTCCGATCGCCAGGAATACGACACAGAAAGAGAAGTGGTTTATGCAGAAGGCAAAGTGATTATGCGCTTTGGCAATGGGGTGTTATTAGCCGATCGCCTCTGGATTAATCTTCCCGATCAATTTGCTGTGGCTGAGGGAAACGTTGTTCTCGATCGCGGAGAGCAAACCCTGCGCGGAGAACGATTTGAGTATTACTTTGTGCAAGATACTGGTGTGGTTTTCAATGCCAATGGAGAAATCTATCAACCCACCACAGGCCAAGATTTTTCCCCTACCCTACCCACTTCAGCCGATAGCAGTTTAATCCCCAACCAAACCCTCAACCAACGCTTAGCCTTAGAACAACCCCTACAAAGGATTACCCAAGCCCAGGGTATTAGTTATTCCTTTGGATTCTCCGTGGGGGAAAATGGCGTTCAAGGTTCTGCACCCGGTAACAGTGGTGGACAAATTAATCGCATTCGCTTTGAAGCCGATCGCCTCGAATTTGATGCCGATGGTTGGGAGGCTAGTGACGCTCGTCTCACCAACGATCCCTTCTCCCCTCCAGAATTGGAAGTACGGGCTGAAACCGCCACCTTTCGCAATATTGCCCCCTTAGTAGATGAAGTTAAACTGACCAATTCAAGAGTGGTTCTAGATCAAGCCAACTCTTTTCCCACCCAAGATCGCTTAATTTTTGACCGACGAGATCGTCAACCTGGGGTAATTGGCTTTGGCTATGATGACCGCGATCGGGGAGGTTTCTTCGTGGAACGGGCTTTTAACGTAGTGGATAACAATACTTTTAACTGGAAAGTGACCCCCCAATATTATCTTCAAAAAGGACTTGACCCCGAAGGTTTAACCGTAGATGACGTTAACACTGATTTATTTTTAGAAGATCAAGATGATATTGATGCCGTTAGTCCTCAAACCTTCGGGTTTATCAATGAAGTCAATGCCAACTTAAACGACAGAACCACCCTCTTTAGTCGAAGCTCTTTGACCAGTTTAGAATTTAGTGATTTTGAAGATCGAGTCCGAACCAAAAACTTTGTGCAGTATCGCCTTGGGGATGATGCCAATGCCCATGACTTGAGGTTTGAGTATAATTACCGAGAACGTTTGTTTAACGGTTCTTTGGGGTTTCAAACCGTTCGCAGTAGTGTAGGGGTACTGCTCGTTTCTCCTGACATCCTTTTAGAAGATACAGGGATACAACTCAGCTATCAAGGCTCAATTCAAAGCGTTAACGCTAGTACGGATCGTTTCAGTCTTTTGGGTTTCAATTCAGAAGATCGTCGCGTTAGCTTGATGCGAGTTCAAGGGGCAGCATCCTTAAGACGACCTTTTCTACTGTGGGCTGGGGATGCCTTACCCCCCACTCCCGAAGAAGGATTAAAATATACCCCGACCCCAGTGCGCCCCTTTTTGGTTCTCTCCACCGGACTCACCGGAATTACCAGTCTTTATGGCAACGGAGACTCTCAACCCTCCCTTTCCGGTATTGTTGGTCTATCCGGACAAATTGGCAATTTTTCCCAGCCTTTTCTCGATTATACCGGGTTTAATCTGGTTTTTTCCCAAGCATTACGGGGTGATCCCTCTCCTTTTTTCTTTGATCGGTTTGCTGACCTAAAAACCCTAAGTTGGGGCATTTCTCAACAATTATACGGACCGGTTCGTGTCGGCGTTCAAAGTGCCTACAACATCGATACAGACGAAGAAATCAACACTGACTTGTTTGTTGAATATAGTCGCCGTACCTATAGTATTTTGTTGAGATATAACACAGTTTTGAGGGTGGGTTCCCTTTCCCTGAGAATTAGTGACTTTAACTGGGGAGGTAATCCAGGCCCATTTGATGGTACAGGAATTCGCCCTGTTATTCAGGGTGTGCCTCGTTGATCAAAAATTAACATGATATAATAAGAAGTTCGAGTCAAACACAAAACCCCTGAAAACAAGATGATTAAATTACGACTAAAAAAATACGGGAAAAAGCGAGAAGTCAGCTATAGAATTGTGGCCATCAATAGTGCCAGTCGTCGAGATGGTCGTCCCCTAGAAGAGTTAGGATTTTATAATCCCAGAACCGACGAAACTCGATTAAATGTACCCGCTATTGTTACTCGTTTAAAGCAAGGAGCGCAACCCAGCGATACTGTACGCAGTATTCTCCAAAAAGCGCAAGTATTTGAACAAGTTAATGCTTAATTCTACCCATAAGGACGACACAGTGTATACCACCTCTCCTGATTATTTAAAACTGATTAATTTTTTAGTAGAACCCTTACTAGAAGTTCCAGACTCCCTTAGTGTTGACTGTGAAGAAGTTAAAAGCACGCAAAGGGTTTGGATCAGATTAGCAGTGGATGAAGTGGACAAAGGCAAGGTTTATGGACGAGGAGGACGCAATATTCAAGCCATTCAAACAGTCTTGACCACAGCAGCGAGTAAAGTAGGAAAAACCCTTTATCTCGAAATTTATGAGGGGGTTCAAAGCCGAAACAATTCCTCTTATCGACAACGCTATGAACCCAATCGGAAATTTGTCCGTCGTCGCTCCCGCACTCAGAGCCAAACCATGCCAAAACTCTCCATACGCTCTCGTTGGCAAGAGGAATAAAGTCGATGCTAGGGAGTGGAGGAGAAGGGGTTGATATTCTGATTCTCTCCAACGGACCAGGAGAAATCACTACCTGGGTACGCCCAGTGGTTAAGGCTTTGAGAAAGCAGTTAGGGGATGATACTTCTCAAGTGAGAATTTCTGTGATGTTATCCCCTTGTCCCCATAGTACGGGTCGAGAAGCAGAGATTGCCCGTGGCTATCCCGAAGTGGACCGGGTTCAGTCAAGTGATTATTTTTTTTCCTTTTTATTGTGGGGAAAAACCATAGATAATTGGGATTGGAGACCACAAGGGGTAGTGTTATTTTTGGGGGGGGATCAGTTTTATCCTTTACTCATTGGTAACCGTTTAGGGTATCGTACCGTCGTTTATGCTGAATGGGAAGCAAGATGGTATCGTTGGCTGGATTGTTTTGCAGTGATGAATCAAACGGTCATTGATCCGATTCCTGAATCTTATCGAAATAAGCTGACAGTGGTGGGGGATTTAATGGCAGATGTTGCCCCCACTACGTTGAATTTCTTAGAGATGGCTGCTGAACCGATCATCGGTGTTTTACCAGGCTCCAAACCTGGGAAACTAACTCAAGGAGTGCCATTATGTCTGGCGATCGCCGAACGGATTTATGAAGTGAAGCCCCAAACTCGTTTTATTCTGCCCATTGCCCCTACTTTAGACCTGGATACCTTAGTCCGGTTTGGAGATCCGCACTATAATCCCTTTGTGGCGAAATTTGGTGGGGTGACAGGAAAATTACTGGTTAAAACCAGAGATGGAGAGAAACAGCACTTTTTAGAAACGCCAAAGGGTCTAAAAATTAAACTGATTAACCATTTTCCCGCTCATCGGTATCTTCAGACGTGCTGTCTAGCTTTGACGACAGTAGGAGCTAATACTGCGGAACTGGGGGCCTTGGGGATACCTATGATTGTCCTACTTCCAACACAACAACTAGATGCCATGCGAACTTGGGACGGTATTCCTGGTATTCTAGCGAATCTACCCCTAGTGGGCAGTCAGTTTGCTAAGTTGATCAATAGGAGAGTGGTTAAAGAAGGGCGCTTATTTGCTTGGCCAAATATTTGGGCCAAAGAGGAAATTGTTCCAGAATTGAGAGGTGAATTACAAGGGGATGAGGTAGCAGAATTGGTGTTAGACTGGTTGGATGAGCCTTCAAAATTAGATAGAATCCATCATCGCTTATTACAGGTTAGAGGAAAAGCCGGAGCAGCGGACAAGATTGCTCAACTCATTGGGCAACAGTTCCCTCTAAACTCCCCTTAATTTCGAGACGCTCACCGCCCGTACTCCTAAATTCCCTTTACGATAAAAACTTAATGAAAGTTCTACAAATTGTGCCATCAATTTCTTTAGTTTATGGTGGCCCAAGTCAAATGGTTTTAGGTCTTTCTGCTGCTTTAGCTAAAGCAGGGGTCGATGTAACTATTTTAACCACTAATTCTAATG
This sequence comes from Crocosphaera sp., assembly GCA_030064935.1. Taxonomy (GTDB): domain Bacteria; phylum Cyanobacteriota; class Cyanobacteriia; order Cyanobacteriales; family Microcystaceae; genus Crocosphaera. The sequence continues at coordinate 11,020 of JASJEA010000001.1, forward strand.
GGGATACCGGACAAGCTCCTTTAGATGTACCTTTAGGGGTTCCTATTGAACAAGAAGGCTACAAAATTATCTATTTTCCTTGTTCTCCTTTTCGTCGTTATAAGTTTTCTCTGGGGTTGTTGCAATGGTTAAATCAACACGCTAAAGATTATGATATTGCTCATTGTCATGCTTTATTTTCCCCAGTGACAACAGCAGCAGCAACCATTGCTAGGTATCAGAAATTGACGTACATTCTGCGACCCCTAGGAACCCTTGATCCGGCTGATCTTAAGAAAAAACGACGTTTGAAGCAAATTTATGGAAACCTTCTAGAGAGCCCCAACATTGCTGGTGCTGCTGCTCTACATTTTACAACAGAAGAAGAGGCTAATATTTCTGATCGTTATGGAGTTAAAACCAAAGATTTAATTATTCCTTTAGGGGTTAGTTTTCCTGATAGTTTACCCTCAAAGGGAGAAACTCGAAAGAATTTAGGGATTCCTAATGATGTGTCTTTACTTTTATTTATGTCTCGTATTGCTCCCAAAAAAGGCCTAAATTTTTTAATAGAAGCGACAGAAAACTTGCTCAAAAAAGGACTTAAATTTCATTTAGTTTTGGCGGGTTCTAATCCCCAAGATACTGGTTATGAGGAAAAGATACAACAACAAATTAATGATTCTCCTTTAGCTAACTGTACAACCATTACCGGGTTTGTTAGAGGCGATTTAAAGTTAGGTTTACTGCAAGATGCTGATGTCTTTATTTTGCCGTCTTATTACGAAAACTTTGGTATCGCTGTAGCTGAAGCTATGGCTGTTGGTACTTCGGTTGTCATTTCTCAAGGGGTTTATATTTGGCCTGATGTGAAAAGTTATGATGCGGGTTGGGTAACAACGTTAGACGTTGATGTTTTAACGGAAGCCTTAGAAAAAGCCATTCTTTCGCCTCAAATAAGAGAAGAAAAAGGAAAAAATGCCTATCAATTAGTTAAAGATAAGTATAGTTGGTCTGCGATCGCACAACAAGTGATTGATGCTTACCAAAGATTCATCTAAATAGGCTGTTGAAGATTGTAATAAACCAATGTTTCATATTTTTCACTCAATCGGTAAGGTGGGCATTGCCCACCCTATGTTTATCGAAATATTAACTGAGACGAAAAAGGCTCAATTTAGAGGAGCGAGTTTTTTGAGATAATGGAGCAAAGATTGTGGTCAATTGTTCCATTAATCCTGGAGCTAAGCGTTGTCCCCAAACCGCTAAATAACTTTGCCATCCCACTAATATTTCTGGGCTGTTTTTTTGCAGTCCCTTGACTAAACTTTGGGCAACTTTTTTGGGAGAAACCGGTGCCATAAAACGAAACCAATCTAACCCTTGTACCATATCCGTATCTGTCAAAGATGGTAATAAGGCAACTACCCGAATATTATAAGGGGCGAGTTCCCCCCGTAAAGCCTGAGTAAACCCTAAAAGAGCAAATTTTGTGGCAGAATAAGTGGCCATGGTGGGGGCTGCAATTTTGCCCATTAAACTAGAGACATTGACGATAGTACCTTGTTTTCGATTAGCCATGCGTCTTGCCATTAATCGAGTAATCTGGTAGGTTGCCATTAGGTTAACCGATAACTCTGCTTGTACTTCGTTGAAACTGGCTCGCAGAAAAGAGGTTTGATGGGCAACCCCTGCACAGTTGACTAAGATATCCACTGGTCCATGATCCCGCCAAGCCTTGCTGATTCTTTGATTAACGGCTACAGTGTTGGTCAAATCAAGGGTAAAAATCACCGCTTCAACCCCCAAACTTTCAACATCTGCGGCTACTTCCCTTAACTTGTCTGGGTTACGGGCAACTAATAAGAGGCGTTTGATTCCATGATGGGCTAATTCTAAGGCGATCGCACGTCCGATCCCGCGCGAAGCCCCTGTAATTAGAGCAGTTTTTCCTTGTATGTTCATAAAACATCTCCTTACTCTCCCGTCTTGTTTCTTGGAAATAGGATGGTTGCATCCTGAGAACCAAAGTAGATGGGAGCAAAAAATTTAATTTTTGGACAAAAAAATGAACAAATTTCCCACAAAAACGCTTCGCAACCCCATAAATAAGTAAATTTTCCTTATTTATGGTGTCTAAGTACACTGTGCGGACATTTTTAGGTTGGGAACACCATACAAAACCCTTTTCCTTAATCAGAACTGAGAGAAAAGGATTAAAATAGTGGAGTGCAGAAGCGTTATGTGCTTAATTAGGTTGATTGTGGTTGCAAAAATTCTCTAGCTATTCGGCCGATAGTTGTAATGTTAAACATTTGTATTTGTAGAGCATTGATAGTACATCTCCTTAACGAGCGTTGACTAAGCCGAACCCATCTATCACAGTATAGCAAGCAACTCAAGTAATGGCAACAAATCTTTACTTATTGAACCTAGAATAAACCCATAACATAGACTAAGTGAGACTTGTCGGGTTCATAATCATAGCAGTTTTCATGGGGATGCAATGATCTTAACGGCGCGTTGATGATAGCTTTAGTGGGGCGATTTGTAAACACGCCTGTTCAAATTTATTGGCAACTCCAGTAGATTTAGGGCTACTAAAAGCTCTGCTCATAGCGTAGCGACGTGCGTGGGTAGTGTAGATATTAAATTGACTACTCCATAATAATTTTTCGCTGTGTTTTACGCTAGAATAGCTAGAAAAATTTATAAAAATCATAATGACAAACCAGTTAAAATTATTACCTAAAATTGATAATAATCATAGGGACGACGTTTATCTTTCTGTAATTGTTCCTATTTTTAATGAAGTTAAAAATTTACCGATACTCATCGAAAAGATTGCCGAAGTTTTACAAAAAAATCAACTTAACTATGAAATTATTTGTATTGATGATGGCTCTCAAGATGGCTCTGCTGAATTATTAAGGGAATTAGCCAATTATCGAAATGATTTAACTGCCATTATTTTCCGTCGTAACTATGGTCAAACTCCCGCAATGTCTGCTGGTTTTCAATATGCAAAAGGACAAATATTAGTTACTTTAGATGGAGATTTACAAAATGATCCTAGAGATATTCCCTTATTAGTTTCTAAGCTAGAAGAAGGATATGATTTAGTTAGTGGTTGGCGAAAAAATAGACAAGATGCAGCTTTAACCCGTCTCCTTCCTTCTAAAATTGCCAATTGGCTGATTGGAAAAGTCACCGGTGTTAAATTACATGATTATGGATGTTCCTTAAAAGCTTATCGAAAAGAGTTAATATTAGACATGAATCTTTACGGTGAATTACATCGTTTCTTACCGGTATTAGCCTATATTGAAGGGGCAAAAATAACCGAAATTATAGTACGCCATCATGCCCGTATTCATGGCAAAAGTAAATACGGTTTAGGGAGAACATTTCGGGTGGTTATGGATTTATTAACTATCTTTTTCTTAAAACAGTTTCTCACTCGTCCCATGCATATTTTTGGGTTAGGTGGGTTAATTTTACTGATAACTGGTTTATTGATGGGAAGTTATTTAACTGTCCTCAAACTCATTTTAGGTTTGAGTATAGGTAATAGACCTTTATTAATTCTAGCAGTCCTTTTGATTTTAACAGGTATTCAATTATTAATTTCTGGATTGTTAGCAGAATTGATTATGAGAACCTATCATGAATCTCAAAAACGTCCCATTTATCGTGTTCGCCAAATTATTCATTCATCTAATGAGCGTGAGATAAGTTAATATTTATTAATATGAAGGCAGAAAAACTATCAACGTAAAAACAAAGTTTTCCAGAATACATCCTTAAAGGACAAACCTTATAAAAATAGCGTAAATTTTAAGGAAACCTGTAATGGGTTGCTAGGGTGAAAAGTAAGCTTACTCATCACACACTTTCTTGCTATGCTTTCCCCTATTTTAACCGAACCCTTAAAGGTTGAAAGACTAACCATTCCGATAAAGGGTTTGTCATCTTCCTTGAATGGAACAAAAATTGTACAACTGTCCGACTTGCATGACGATGGACTCTGTTTATCATCCCAATTACTAACCCAAGCAATTACTATCAGTAATCAAGAACAACCGGATCTGGTTGTTTTAACAGGAGACTATATCACCCATGAACCAGATACTATCTACAACTTAGCTCCCAAATTAAAATTATTGCAGAGTCGCCTTGGCAGTTACGCAGTCTTAGGCAACCACGATGTTCTCTATAACGACGCTAAACCAATCATCAGCGAAGCTTTAACCCATGTGGGTATAAAAGTTCTCTGGAATGAAATTATTAGCCCTTTGGGGGATGATTTACCTCTTGTGGGGTTAGCCGATTTTTGGTCACGGGAGTTCAATCCGGAACCCGTCATGACTCAACTTTCTGCTAAAAAACCTTGTTTAGTTTTGTCTCATAACCCTGATACAGCAACCATTTTACAAAAGTGGCGTGTTGATTTACAGTTGTCAGGCCATACCCACGGAGGGCAGATCGTGATTCCTGGTTTTGGTCCGGGTTTGATGTTATTGCAAGAACTTCGTGAACGTATCCCCTTTCAGTTAGGACACTGTATTCCTTATTTCAATCATTGTTCTGGTATTCTTAAAAATTGGCAATGGCATCAAGGATGGCATAATATCAGAGGGAATCAACTCTATGTTAATCGGGGTTTGGGAACCTATTTCCCAGGAAGATTTTTTTGTCCCCCAGAATTAACAGTTATCACATTAGCTACAGTTTAAGGATTGAGGGAAATTAGGAAAAGGAAGCAGATATGTCAATCTAGGATGTTTCCTTTTCCTCTTGCCTACTTGCTATTTGTTGAACAAATTTAAAACTCATTCCTAACAAACATCTCAATTTTGCTCAAACAAAGGCGATCGCTGCTTGTTGCCTAACTTTACAAAAGCTTCTGATTCAAAGTTGGATTTTAAGACTACAATGCGGTCAATACAAGAATTAATGACAAGTTTTCTTAGGAATTAAAGAATATGGGTGAGTCAGAAAAAATATCAGTGGGAATTGTTGGTGCTTCGGGATATGGCGGAGTCCAATTAGTCAGGCTGTTACAAGAACATCCCCTCGTTGATATTGTTTATTTAGGGGGTAAGGGTAGTGTTGGACAAGCCTATGCTGAGTTGTATCCCCATTTAGGTCCTATGGTTGACCTAAAGGTAGAACCTATTGATGTTAATGTCATTGCTTCGCGTTGTCAGGCGGTATTTTTAGGGCTTCCGAATGGACTGGCTTGTGATCTGGCTCCTCAATTAATTTCTCAAGGATGTAAAGTCCTAGACTTGTCCGCCGACTATCGTTTTAAGGATTTACAAACCTATAGTAGTTGGTATAACAAAGATCGTGAAGATATCAAAATAGCCAAAACGGCTGTTTATGGTCTGCCTGAATTATACCGAGACGAGATTAAATCCGCTTCTTTGATCGGATGTCCTGGTTGTTATCCCACTGCAAGTTTAATGGCTTTGTCTCCTTTACTCAAACAAGGATTGATCCTACCAGAAACAACTATTATTGATGCCAAGTCTGGAACGTCAGGTGGCGGAAGACAGGGTAAAATAAATCTACTTTTAGCAGAAGCAGAAGGGTCATTTGGGGCTTATGGAGTAGCTAAACATCGTCATACCCCAGAAATAGAACAAGTTTGTTCTGACTTAGCTGGCCATGAGGTTAGGGTACAGTTTACTCCTCATTTAGTCCCTATGGTTCGGGGTATTTTATCCACTGTTTATGCGACTCTCCGAGATCCGGGTTTAGTGAGAGATGATTTATTGACGATCTACAGTGCTTTTTATCGTTCCTCTCCTTTTGTCAAAATTTTGCCCAATGGGATTTATCCGCAAACAAAATGGGCTTGTGGGACTAATTTATGCTATTTAGGTATTGAAACCGATCCCCGTACTGACCGTGTAATAGTTCTCTGTGCTATTGATAATCTGATTAAAGGACAAGCAGGCCAAGCAATACAATGTCTCAACATTATGATGGGATGGGACGAAACCCTAGGCTTGCCTCAATTGTCTTTCTATCCTTAAGACTGAAAGCAGAAGGAATGAAAAATGTAGAATTTAATTCTACATTGGCCTTCATCTCCCCACCTTTTCGGTATTCTATTGCGAGTTTGATATTGGCACCGTAGTGTCTCCACAGCTTAAAGAGGGTTCGGTTGCGGAATTGGCTTCTTTTGCTCTGGCTACTTTAGGATCGGTTGGTCGTCTCCGTCCCGTTTTCGTGGTTTGACAGATAATTGTGATAATTTCCCCTTTCTGGTTTTCATTCTCTTTTGCTTTCTCAGGGGATTTAATTAAAACTCGTCCAACGTAGGCTTTTAATTGGTCAGCAATGGGAGTTTTGGAGGGCAAAACATAAACGTAAGCTCCATCAAAACTGGTACGAACAGCATAATTAAAACTAGAAGGCAAATTTAGGTTTAACTCTTCGGCTATTTCCTGAATAACAACCTTAAATTCGCCATTTTCTTGATAATAGTTACGTTGCGCTTCTGTCATCTTGGTGATGATCTCCAAAGCAGTTGCTTGGGCTTTCTCTGGATCTAACTGTTCTTCTAACTGTTCTTGCGTTGTTTGGGGTTCTACTGCTTCTTGTGCCTGAGTTTTTAGGGAAAATCCTCCTAAACCGGCTGCTAGGAACAAACTGGCCACACCCCCAGTTATCCACACATAGTTGCTTGCTTTCATAAGTTGCACTCCATTGCTGAGAATATTTAAGTTAACTGTTAAAGTTAACTGTATTAAAACGAAAGAAAATAAAAAACTAGATAAGTATCCCGACAAATTTGGCAGAAAATAGTTCCAGTGATAAATATTAGGGGTAGGGAGTGCTATTCAAACAGTAAAAATTAATCCAAGTTTCATAGTATTGTTTCATTATAATGATGAATAAAACCAAACAATGCTCCTTCATGATTGAAAACTTTTCTAGAAAATTTGATCCTTAAATTGGCTAATTTTTTATGCTCTCAAATAATTGTCCATTTTCCCGCTTTAAATATTCTTCTGCTACTCTTCTATTAGAATCTTCAAATGCTTGCATTAATTGTATTTTTTCTTTAGCTGAAATTAGTTGATCTTGAAGTATGAAATTAGGAATAGATGAAACTATCTTTGAACTTTTTTGACTAGGATTTAACAATCTATGTAAATAGATTTTTTGGCACTCTTGAGGTGTTTTCTTAAATAATTCTCTAGCTAATTTATTTAATAAACAGATAACTTGAATTTGTTTAGCATTGGGACTTACATTAACATCTTGAGGAATCTCTAATTCTTCATAAACTGAATTTAATTGAATACATTTTAAAAAGTCATAGTATATTCCCTGGATAAGCTGGGATTTTTCAAATGGTCTAACAATAATATTTTCTGCACCAAAAACATTTTTCCAAGGCTCTAGTAATTTATAATAGTCTCCCCATCCTAACTGTTTTCTTCTATGAATAAAATTTTTAATGTTATCCCATTCAAATGCTGCTTTTACTGCTTGACTATAAATGGAGAGAAAATAAGCATCTTGTCTTCTCAAATAAACAATGATTTTTACATCATAATTTTTTAAATATTGTTTGATTTTTCCAATTTTACTAGCATCATTATAAGTCAAACAGGTTGCTAAGAATTCTGAACTAAGGATAACATTGCGACCAGAGAAAGCAGCAATCTCTTCTAATAAAGAATTCCAATCTCCTGAGCGTTGATTATACTTTTGTCGATAATTTTCATTGTGTTCTTTTAAAAGGTCAAAAACTAAATTATGATGGTCGATAATACCATTATTAATCTTCTTTTCTTGGATTTTTTTTCGACTACCAGACAAAGGGTAAAGAAAGCCTTTTTTATAAAGTTTTTCTCGATTAATTGTTAAAAATTTTTGTAAAGAAGTTGTTGCTGTCTTATGAGTTCCAATATGTATGTATATGGTAGTCATTTGTTTCTATTTTCTTAGTGAGGAAAAAGGATTTTATTAGTTACAGGATTAGATGGAAGATCGATGTATAATCGAATGGATAATATCTAAAGTGTAACAGAATTTTACATAGACTCCTAAAAATATAAAAATCTGTACCTCACAAGTATGAGAATTGCTATATTGTTAGATATTGTTTCTTAAACCACATAAGCCCGCATAGGCAATAGCGATCGCATCTACACTATCATCGATGGGTAACTGTTCTAAATTAAACAATGTGGTGATCATTTGGGCGACTTCTTTTTTGTTAGCTTTGCCATCGCCCAGATGACATTTCCAACTGGCTTGATGGAGAAAAATGGGCTCAATTTGACTATGTTGATAACAAACTAAATTGATGACTCCTAACGCTTGCATAACGCCTCCTGCCGCTTTAATGGTGCGGTTAAAAAAGGGCATTTCTATGGCAATCCCTTGGGGGTTAAATTCTGTTAGTAATTCCTTTAAGTCTTGTTTGATTTCTAAGAGTCTTTGGGGAGTCGATAATTGTTTATTGGTTTCAATTGTTCCATAATCAATAATCAAGGGAAGTTTTGTCCCATCGTTTTGTAATACTGCCCAGCCAATTATGGCGATTCCTGGATCAATTCCTAACCAAGTTTCTTGAGACATTTTTTATCAATTTAAACTTTAATAGATAAGATACTAAGTACAAAATGTAGAAGCAGTATTTGAGTTAGAAAAAGTGTAACAAAACCATTTCCTCTATCACAGTTCAGAAGTCTAGATTACTATTTAGATATTATTAGGCATATTTTTCATAAATTCTAGCCCCGTAAAAATAGCAGAAATTGTACCAGCGACACAAATTTCTCCTGTTATAATTTTACCCATAATCTCTTTAATGGGAATCAAGACAACTTCAATCTCTTCAGTTATATCTAAGTTAATTGTGCCTGTATTTTTAACATCTAATCCTAAGAAAATATGAATTTTGTTATCATCTTTAACTGGATTATCGTAGATAGTTTTCATAAAGATTAATTGTTGAGCAATATAGCCAGTTTCTTCTTCTAATTCTCGTTTTGCTGCCGTTACACTATCTTCTTTTTTCGGATCAAAGGCTCCTGCCGGAAGTTCTAATAAAATTTCTTGAACCCCATGACGATATTGACGAACAAAAACAATTTCTTGATTCGGTGTAACCGGCAATATTAAAGCAATTTCAGGACGGAGGTTAACAAAATAGTCATCAATAATGATGCCGTTGGGAAGCTTGACTTGATCTTGTCGAACGCAACACCATTGATTATTAATCACCAACTTAGATTGTAGAATTTGCCATTTTTGAATTGTCATATTCTTTTTCTTTTTCTCGGTTATTTTTTAAAAAAGGGAAAACTCTGGATTGCCAAGCTATGCTTTAGAATAAGAGGCTAAGGAGTATAATTTGCGTCTCGTCTCAAAGACAGAAGATGTAAAACTTATTCTTAGGAGAGGGGAGAGCAGTAAACCTCAAGCCCTGCACAATCACTCAAATGGATTAGTATATTTATTTTAATTTTCCACTCATGTCTAAAAAATTTCCGAATTGGGTATTAGCTTTATTTTTAATTTCGACAACAACTTTAACCACTCAATATTTTCCTATAGCAATGATGGGTTTAACTGTTTTCAGTTTAGCTTATTTAACTAAAGGAATCAGAAAAAATAAAGATAACAGGAGGGTGAATGAAGAATGAAGAAACATTGAACTATAAGAAAATTTGCAGACACCTGACTTAAATCACAATTCTCAAGCCCTCACTCTCTCCGTAAGAAAATCATAACTCCGAACTCAAGTTGGGGAGAGTCATGGAGATTTTTTGTAAAGAAATGTAAAAGGCGTTAAGATTGGAGTTATAGATAAAAATCAAAATTTTAGTATGATGTCCCCTAATAAGCCCACCGAGCAAGAACTACTCGAAACCATTCTCGAACCTTTATTAGAAGATTTTCAATACTGGTTTTCTCGCGCCCGTCATTTATTAGAATCAGAACGGATAACTTTTTTATCCGTTGAAGAACAAAGCGATCTCTTAGAGCGGGTAAAACAAAATGAACAAGAAGTGCGAACCGCTAAAATCATCTTTCAAGCGATGGGAAAACAAGCGGGGATCGATACTAGAGCATTAGTGCCTTGGCATAAGTTAGTGGCTGAATGTTGGCAAGTGTCCATGAAATGGCGATCACATAAACAAGAAAATACCCCTACAGCCTAATTAACTAGGGGTTGTTAATTGATGCAACAATCCCTCTTCTAATCAACAATTATTGGTAAGCTAGTTAGAGATAATCTTAAGAAAAGCTTACGTTGCTCAAAATATTTTTTTTACAACACCTGGGAAAACCGGATGTTTTATCGGAGGACTTCAAAATGTTACATTTAATTTACATCGTTGCTTTTACCATTATTGCCTTTCTGGCGGTTAGTAATCTCATTCGCAGTTTAATTACGGTAAGTATGGACTCTCAACGTCGTTATCCTGAGAGAGGTAATAGTGGACAGTCTGCCAAAGGGAAAAAATGGAAAAATAGTCAAAAAACCATCCATCCTGAATTACTAGATGATCGAGGCAAACCCATTAATGAACCCTTGTTGGTCATGCGTTCTGTAAGCGTTGAAGATGCTAGACAACAACTCGATGCCATCTACAATGCTTCTCCTAGTCCTAAACAGGAGACAGAGGAGGAATAAGTTACACCCTGGGCCCCATCCCTCGATTTTCCTTGCTCAATCGGGGATTACTCGCCGGGATTGGCCGAATAATTATGATGACCGAAAACAATGGTTTCAATCCCCCTCTTTCAAGGGGATGAAAAGAAAAATCTTCCTTGTTTCAACCCTCCAACTTAAGGTGGAGATGATTTGCTCATTATAAATTATAATTGACTATTTTTCCAAGGCTAATTGGATCAATTGATCGACTAAAGTTTCAAAATCTATCCCTGTAGCTGTCCAGAGTTGAGGATACATACTAAACTGAGTAAAACCAGGCAAAGTGTTAATTTCATTAAGATAAATATCTTGGCTTTCTTCCACATAGAAAAAGTCTACCCTAGCTAAGCCAGCAGCATCAACGGTTTTAAAGGCTTTAATGGCTAGTTCTTGAATTTTCGTAATAATGTTTTGGGGGAGATTTGCAGGGATGTGAATTTGTGAACGGCCTTCGCTATATTTAGTCTCGTAATCATAGAAATCACTGTCAAAGGTTACCTCTCCTAACACAGATGCTTGAGGATTATCATTCCCTAAAACAGCACATTCCAACTCTCTCGCGTTGACTCCTGCTTCGATAACAATGCGTCTATCATAACTGGCTGCACTATCTAAAGCAATTTCTAGTTCAGAATGGGATCTAACTTTAGCAATGCCCACCGATGAACCTAAGTTAGCTGGTTTGACAAAGCAAGGATACCCTAATTCTGCTTCAATGTCGTCACAGAGTTTAGGGAAAATACAAGGGTTTGACCAAACTTGCGATCGCTCAACGGCTACATACTTCACTTGGGGGAGCCCCGCTTCAGCAAAGGCCATTTTCATAGCGATTTTATCCATACCCACAGCCGATCCTAACACCCCACTACCCACAAAGGGAACCTGCATTAAGGTCAATAAACCTTGAATCGTTCCATCTTCTCCATTGGGACCATGCAGTACAGGAAACCAGACATCGATATCTTGCACTTGGGGCGGAAACTGCCATAATTGCGATCGCTTAACATCTTCTGTGGAGAGAGGGGTTCTTGTTTCTAAAACCTGTTGCGCAGTTTCTCCAGCTATCCAGACACCATTTTTGTCAATATAGACGGGTAAAATATCGTATTTATGCTCATTGTTTCCTATCTGCAATCCTTGGGCAATAGCTTTGGCGGAGTTAATGGAAACGTCGTGTTCTCCAGATCGGCCCCCAAACAATAATCCTACCCTTATTTTAGCCATTGTCACTACTCCCGTGCTTTTCTCGTTAATTATGGTTATAATTGACCCTTGTTATGAGCTTGACGTTCCCTTAATTTAATTTACTTTAATAATAACCCTTAAAGTTTCTCTTATGTTATCTCCTAAAATTGCCCCGTTTGGTTCTTGGAAATCTCCTATTACTTCTGATTTAATTGTTGCCCAAAGTATTAAATTGGGTGGCGTTGTTTTTGATAAGGATGATATTTATTGGTTAGAAGGAAGACCACAAGAAGGAGGACGAAATGTATTAATTAAACGTACTTCAGATGAGGAAATTAGCGAAATTACGCCTTCTTCTGTTAATATTCGGAGTCGAGTACATGAGTATGGAGGCGGTTCTTTTTTGGTCGTTGATGGAGTTGTCTATTTTGTTAATTATCAAGATCAAAGGATTTATCAACAATTACCCAATCAAGATCCTGAGCCTTTAACACCTGAAAATAAATATCGTTATGCGGATTTTATTTTAGATAAGGAAAAAAATCGCTTAATTAGTATTTGTGAAGATCATACTCAACCTGATCAAGAATGTCAAAACAGGATAATTTCTATTGATGTTAATACAGGAGAGATTAAAACTCTTGTTTCAGGGGATGATTTTTACTCTTCTCCTCGTTTAAGCCCTGACGGAAAACAACTAGCATGGATTAGCTGGAATCATCCTCATATGCCTTGGGAAGCGACAAAATTATGGTTAGGTAATATTCAGGAAGATGGGACTTTAGAAGGTATAGAATGGATTGCAGGGGACCAAGATGAAGCTGTTAGTGAGCCAAAATGGTCACCAGATGGTCAATTATATTATGTTAGTGATCAATCAGGATGGTCTAATCTTTATTGTTATAAATCCAAGGTAAATAATATACCAATTTTTCCCTTAACGGCTGAGTTTTCTTATCCTCATTGGGTGTTTGGATTATCCACTTATACCTTTGTTTCAGAGCAGCAAATTCTTTGCGCCTTTAGCCAAGATGGAAGGTGGTATTTAGGGAGTTTAGAAATAGGACATAAACAACTTAGTATTTTGGAAGTTCCCTATAGTAATATTGCTTCTCTTCATAGTTATAAAAAACAGCTTGTTTTCCTTGGTTCATCAATAACAAAACCAATGACAGTTATTTATTTAGATTTAAACTTAAGTCAAACAAAAATCATCAAATCTTCTAGTAATATTGAGCTTGATACAGGCTATATTTCTGAACCAGAATTGATTGAATTTCCAACGGAAAATGGATTAACTGCTTATGGTTGGTATTATCCCCCTAAGAATAAAGATTATACCTATCCTGATGGAGAATTACCCCCTTTATTGGTTAAAAGTCATGGGGGACCAACAGCGGCAGCATCTCCAAGTCTTAGCTTAAAAATTCAATATTGGACCAGTCGAGGTTTTGCTTATCTTGATGTTAATTATGGAGGAAGTACAGGGTTTGGAAAAACTTACCGTCAACGATTAGATAAAAATTGGGGCATTGTTGATGTTAATGACTGTATTAATGGGGCTACTTATTTAGTAAAAGAGAGAAAAGTAGATGGCGATAGCTTAGCTATTTCTGGGGGAAGTGCAGGAGGATATACGACTTTAGCAGCGTTAACTTTTAAGGATACATTTAAAGCTGGAGCAAGTTATTATGGGGTTAGTGATTTAGAATCATTGGCAAAAGATACCCATAAATTTGAATCCCGTTATCTGGATAATTTAATTGGAAAATATCCTGAAGAAAAAGAAATTTATCAACAGCGATCGCCGATTAATTTTACAGAAAAGTTAAATTGTCCTGTCATATTTTTCCAAGGATTAGAGGATAAAGTGGTTCCTCCTAACCAAGCTGAAATGATGGTAAACTCTCTTAAAGAAAAAGGAATTCCTGTTGCTTATGTCCCTTTTGAAGAAGAACAACATGGTTTTCGTCGGGCTGAAAATATTAAGTATGCTTTAGACAGCGAATTTTATTTTTATTCTCGTATTTTTAACTTTACCCCCGCCGAAAATTTAGAAACTATTACTATTTTAAATTATGATTCCTAAACAAAAAGTTGCACTTTCTCTTTCTAATTTACTAATAATTGGTAGTGCTGCATTTTTACTATTGTTGTTATGGCAACTTAAAGGATTAATTGTTATCCTTATGATTGCTATTGTTATAGCATCTACCCTTAGTCCTTTAGTAAAAAGTGTTGAAAATATCGGACTCCCTCGTTGGTTTTCTGTTATTTTTGTCTATTTAATGTTGTTATTATTATTGACAGGAATTGGTTTATTATTGGGGCCAACAACTATTAACCAATTACAGCTTTTACTAGATAAATTACCAGTATATCTAGAAATTTTAGGAACACAAATACAACAATTTATGACAGAAAAGGGATTTACAGAACCAGAAATCATTGATTTTCTTAATAAACAATTTAATTTACAATCGATTGTTTCTTGGACATTTAAGTCAAGTCAGCAGTTATTAATTGGGGTGAGTGGGCTAACAAGAGGAATTGTAGGAGGAGTCTTAAATGTTCTTTTAGCTATCCTATTATCGGGTTATATGCTATCAGGTTCTCAGAAATTAATTAATGGGATTGTTAGCCTATTTCCTCCCCCTTGGGATGAGAAATTAAAAGCACAAGTAGTTCCCGTAAGTCAACGAATGGGGGGCTATATTCAAGGAAGATTATTAGTCTCTTTTATTTTGGGTTTAGCTGTCAGTTTAGGGCTAAAATTTTTAGGCATTGGCGAGTTTGCTTTAGGGTTAGGAACCATTGCCGGAATTACCAATTTAATCCCTTTCTTTGGTCCTGTTTTAGGTTCTATTCCTGCTCTAATTGTGGCTATTGCCCAAGGAGGTTGGCTCTTTCTTTGGGTATTGTTATTATTTGTAATTATCCAAAATCTAGAAACATACGTGCTTGATCCTTTGTTAGTGGGTTCCTCAGTCAATGTACCTCCTTTATATCAATTATTAGCAGTTTTAAGTGGAGTTCAACTGTTAGGAATTTTAGGTGCTTTAATTCTTCCTCCTTGGGTTGCGGGAGCAGGATTATTACTACAAAATCTTTATTTAAACCCTAAATTAGCAGCCGAAAAAGATGACAATTAAAAATTAAATCCTGTGCGAATATGTCCCACCCATTGAGTATCATTGAAGCTATTATGTTCAGGGTTAATAATTGCCCAAAAACCAGGAGTAATATTAATATTATCATTCACAGGAATGCGATAAAACGCCTCAATATGATAGGTTGTATCTTGCCCTCTTCCTAATAGTTGAGGACTTCTAACATTACTAGCAGTTACCTTGGGAGGAATACCAATTAAAATCCCTGGTAAATGATTTTCTCCCGTCAAATCAGGAAAGGTTAAACCTATTGCACCATAAGCAATACTCGCATGGTTTCCCCGATTAACAAAGGTAGGAATAAAGTCGCCAATACCATTAGAAATATTGCTAACAGCCGAACTTTGAGCGACAGAATTAACATAACCACCCCAGCCATGAATTTGTAGATTAGGAGTGATTTTATAATACCCTTGTAAGGTATAAAAATCCCCTGATGTCGCAATATTATTGCCAAAAGGTTGTATGGCTAAAAGACTACCCGTTCCCCCCATTAAATCAGTTCTACCTGCGGGAAAATAAGAACGAGAATAAGCAAATCCGACTTTTCCTTTTTCTAAGTTCAAAGCCAATTGACCAATGGTATGATAAGTCCCATTAAACAATCCTTTTCCCTGTTGTGGATCATTGGGATCTCCTCCTACATAAGCCAGGGATAATTTGAGGTTTTCAGTAATATCCCAATTGATACCACCACCGCCACCACCACGACGATAAACAGGGCTATATTCCCCAAACAAAGAAGGAATACCTCTGCTTTCATCATCAATAGTGGGTGGGGTTAAAGTTGATACTAAATCGATGTAACCAATACCAACTGTTCCCACGGTTAAAGTAACATTTGAAGCCAAAGGAGTACGATACCAAAGATGAGGAATTTGTACATCACTTTCGCCGAAGTTTGGTGAGCCAGAATTATTATCATAACTGAGTCGCGTCATATTGGTTCCAGTGGTGAGATTCTGGGGCCGAAAGGTATTAATTTCAAAACGAGTTCTTAGGATATCTTTTCCCGTAAAGCTGGTTTCTTGATTGAGACGAATACGATAGGCCATTCTCATTTGTGACTCATCTTTATCCTCTCCAATTTTATCGCCAAACGCTTCATCAATTGACCAAATTACTTGGGCAAAAAGTTTACTGGTAGTGGAAAATTGATGGTTTTCTAGGAAAGAAACTCTTGTTTCTAAATTATTAACCCTTGCTCCCAAAGCTGTTAACTCTGATTCAAATTCCTGAGAGAGTCTTTTGATTTTTTCTATGTCTTCTCTCAAGACAGCCGTATTTTCTTGCATTAAGGTTTCAAGAGTATTAAGACAAGCATTTAATCCTGCGGCAAATTGATCACGGCTTAAGGTACTATTGCCTCTATAAGTTAGATCAGGAGCTCCCTTTAAACAATCATATCTTTGTACTAAACTTCGCAAAGCTTCATAAGCCCAATCTGTCGGATTAACATCTTTTAAAGCAGATACAGAATTAACTTGAGAAAATGCTTGATCTGAA
This sequence comes from Crocosphaera sp., assembly GCA_030064935.1. GTDB lineage: Bacteria > Cyanobacteriota > Cyanobacteriia > Cyanobacteriales > Microcystaceae > Crocosphaera. Next base: position 27,553 of record JASJEA010000001.1, read on the forward strand.
CTTGAAAAAGTTCTATGAAACTGTTTTAAATTGAGGGCTCTATTTTTGATATTTTGTCGTGCTGTTGTTATGGGGTTAGTTTGAGCTAATGTGGGCGTATTCAGAGTCAATAATAACCCTAAAACTAGGGAATTTTTGAGGAGTAATTTAGCAAAAAATTTTTAAAATTCAGGTTGCATTATTAACTTAGCTTTGAGCATATCCACCATCCACTACGATTGTTTGACGAGTAATTGCGCGAGAACTTTCTGAGGCTAGAAATAGATAAGTTCCCATTAGTTCATTGGGAGTTAGTTCAATGGGAATTGACTGTAATTCATGGACTGTTTTTTGTTTTGCTTCTGGTGTCACCCATTGTTCTAATTGTCTTTCTGTCATGATCCAACCAGGGGCAACTGCATTAACTCGAATATTATGTTTTCCTGCTGCTGTTGCTAAACTGCGTACTAAACCAATGACGGCCGCTTTTGTGGTGTTATAGGCAATCATATCTGGTTTAGCTATCCAAAATACATGGGAACTGGTCATAATAATACTACCTCCTCCTGCTTGAATCATATCGGGTAAAAGTTCACGGCAAGTAATAAAATAATGGACAACATTTAGCTGAAATAAATGATTCCATTCCGTCTCAGACATTTCTAGTAATTGGTATCTCGGATCATATCCTGCATTGTTAATTAATACGTCAACTGTTGGGGTTTCTTTGCGTATTTTTTTGAGGGCATTTTGAAGTTCCGATGTATTAGTTAGATCAACAGGATATACATTAACCTTACATCCCAAAGACTCACAATCTTTGGCGATTTTTAAACCTTTATTGTGGTCTAAGTCTAGAATAGTTACTTGTGAAACTTGCTCAGCAAAAGTACGAGTCAAGGCTTCTCCAATACCGTTACTGCCTCCTGTAATTAAAATGTGTTTTTTGTTGAGATCAGGATAGATAGGAAACATAATTTTCTCCACAATAGAATAATTGAGTGTGAGGAGTTTACTAAAAGAAAAAAGGTTTAAACTAAGGTTAATTCTTGTTTGATTAACCATCGTTTACTGATGTTAAGATAAGACATAAGTTCATCTAAACTACCCGCTAAGGGAGAACCAGGAGTTTGTCTAGCATGGGCGCATTCTAGAACAACTGGTCCTTGATAACGAATCTGATCAAGGGTTTTAAATTGGTTTGTAAAATCAATATGACCTAATCCAATTCCCTTACGATTAGAATCAGCAATCTGATAGATACTGAGGGAATCTTGACACCTAATAATGGCTTGGTTTAGATCATCTTCCTCTAAATTCATGTGAAAAGTATCAAGAATGATGGTCATATTTTTTGTATCGATTTGGGACAGTAAATTCATAACATCAATGCTGTTCAAAATAAAGCGACAAAGATAACGATTGAGAGGCTCAAAGCCTAATTTAATGTTCGCTTTTTCGGCATATATCGATAATTTTTGACAAGAATCAATCAACCAATCAACTGAACCCAAATACGCCACTGACTGGTTTTGAATATGCTCATGACAAGTAATAATGGGATTACCTAATTCTGCACCATAATCAATTAATTTTTGATAATAATCAAGGGCAGTTTGTCTAATTTTGCGATCGTTACTAGCTAGATCAAAATTACTGGGGGTTAAAGAAAATACTTCTAAATTATGGTCTTCTAAAACTTTTTTGACCTCGGCGGCTGGTACGGTTTCAATGTCAACATAAACCTCCATTCCGTCAAACCCCATGTCTGCAATAATTTTGGCACTTTCAACTAAATCTAAATTGCCAAAAATCCAATTAGTGACACCAATTTTACGTTTCATTATTACCTCTATTGATAACTATTTTTTGTTTTTTAACCTCTAAATACACGGGCTCTTGTCAAAAGAAAACTCAAGAAAACAAGGGTAACTAAGGCAAAAATTGCACTACTATAAAACACCCCTTGCATTCCCCAAATAGTGAACATTCCTCCTGCTAAAATAGGGCCTAAAGCTTGTCCTAAAGATAAAACTGTTGCATTAACTGCCATAAACCCTGCCCGATATTCTTGAGGTGCTAATTCTCCTAATAAAGCTTGAGTTGAAGGAAACACCATTCCATGAGCTAAACCGAATAATATACTTGGAATAAATAACAACCAAACTTGATGAATGGCAGGGGTAATAATCAAAGCAACAGCATAGACAATAAATGAAGCTTTAATGAGGGTAACTTCTGACAAAGATCGGGCAAATAAAGCTAATTGAGAAGAGACAAATGCGAGAGAAAGAGCCATACTAGCTAAGATAATACCGATGACAAAATGGGAAGCTCCTAACCTAGCATCAGCTAACAAAGGAATGTAGGTAAAATAAGGACCAAATAAGAGCATAAAAAGAGCAACAACGGCCATTAATAAACCCATAACCTGATGATTATTAATGCTTCTCCAAATATTACCTAAATAGGTCTTTAATTCAAATCTTTCTGATTGAGATACTTGAGGAACCCTGAGAACAAAGAACACCAAAAAACTCAAAGGAATTGCTAACAAAGGTAAAAAGAAAGGATACCGCCATCCCCAAGTGGTTAACCCACCACTAATTAAGGGATAAATAGCTAAACTGAGACCAATACTTGTGGCATTAAATGCCATTGCTGCTGTCAATAATTTGCCGCGATACAGATCACTAATTAGTGTTAAAGCTAATGACTCTAAAGGGGCTGCACCTATTCCTTGAACAAAGCGAAACTCAATCAAAGTCCGAAAATTGGGAGCTAATGCACAAACGCCTCCAGCAATAGCAAATATCAGCAGAGCAGGAACTAAAATTTGCTTTCTTCCGTAGCGATCTGCTAATACTCCAGAGATAGGTGTACCGATAGCAATAGGAATTACAAAAGCGGTAATTACCCAACCAATATGTTCAGGAGAAACGTCAAAATCTTCAGCTAGGGAAGGTAAAGTCGGACCAATACTACTCGATCCCAAAACAGCCATTAAAGTAATACCAATAATGATCTGAAGATTGATATCTTGGTAAATTTTAATAGCGTTATTTAGACGCTGGGAAACTTCTTGTTGATTAATCATCTTAGGAACAAAAAAATTGAGCAAGTGCTAGACTTCAGGGGATTTATTGAGAAGAATCTGCAATGAAAGAAAGAAAGCGCAAAGGGTTAGATAAACAACATGAACAAGAAGATTAATGTTGTTGCTTTCGATTTGTATGCTATTATTGAGGCGGGTTTAGGGCAAAATAATTACCCTATAACCCTAAACTAATGTGTTGTATATCGTCCTTCTTATTGAATAAGAAAGGCGATTTTTTTACGCAGCAACTAGAAGATGAGCTTTTTGACTAGCAAGGAATCGAGTGACAATTTTTTCCACAAGATTTAAGTCAACAGTTACCAAGAAATCTCCTTCAGGATTATAACATTTGCCAATCTTTTCTAAGATAACAAAGCGGATATCTTCTCCTGTCTTTTTATTATCAGCAATCATGGCATTCATCAGTTTCTCAGTAGTAATATATTCAGGTAAGGGCTTATTAAAGCCTAACTTGTCCTCAATCATATAATAGTGTAAAGCAACATCTTCCTGAGAAATAAATCCTAATTCACAAGCCAATTCTGCTGCAATTTTCATGCCATGAGATACAGCTTCTCCGTGAGACATTTTACCTTTTTCTAACCATTCAATGGCGTGGCCAAAAGTATGACCATATTCAAGGACAATTCCATAATGTTTCTCTGAGGGATCTTGCTTCAAAATTTCTAATTTTGAGAGAATAATTTGATAAGCAAGATCGTACAGTTCTTGATCAGAAAACTTAAGTTCTGGGTTTAATACTGTGTCCAAATAATTTAAGAAACTTGTATCAGAAATGAAGCCATTTTTAATGCCTTCAATAATGCCACTTCGCTTAGAAGCAGGAGGTTCTGTCTTTAAATACTTGGTATCTGACCAGATAAAGAGCGGACTGTGATAAAGACCAAAATGATTTTTTCCACTCTTCCCATTTACTGCTTGTTTATTGCTTAAGGTACTATCAGTTTGACCGGTCATACTGGTAGGCACTTCAACATAACCAATGCCCCGATAAATTAACCCTGCTGCGAGTCCAATAATATTGCCAACCGTTCCCCCACCAAAAGCTAATAATAGGGATTTTTTAGACACTCCTTTGGCGATTAAATCTTCACAAGTGCTTTCTAAGATAGGAAAGTATTTACAGGATTCTCCATTGGGAACAAATTCGAGAGAACAAGGATATTTGGCAGCGATTTTTTCGTATAATGCTTTACCATAAAGCTCGAAAAGGTGCTGTTCTGTAAAGAAAAAGATTTTGTCAAAGTTATAGGTATCTAAAACGTTGACAAACTGATCTTCAATGTCAAACCCAAAGTAAAAAGGACTGGGTTTAGCTAATTCTGTACTTAGAGTAATTACTTGACCTGGGACAAACTCGGTAGTGGTAATGGTCTTCATTTTTATTCTGATTCCTAATGAGAATTATTGCGAACATTTCTCAAGATTACCATGAGTTTTAAGTTCGTGCTATAAGTTTGTATTTTCTTAATTGTTTAGAAAATAAGCTTAAATTGTATTATTTAATCCATTTTATTCTAAGTATATATGCTTAAAACAAAGGTTTAAATCTATGTTTACCTGAGTTCGATATAGGGCAATTTGGAGACAACTTACTAAAATCAGCAGTCTCAAACCCTCATTGTCTGGTTTAAAAAAGAATAACCCCGAACTCCAAACTCCGCGCCACCGAACTCACGTATCCCAAATCCCATTTTCATACCAAATCCGCTTTAGAAAGTAGATAATCATATTAAGAAGGCAGAGGGAGCAGGGGAAGCAGAGGAGGCAGGGATTGTAGATGGGGGCCGCACGAAACTATTTTGTTCAAACCTCCAACTTAAGTTAACCTGAGTTCGATATAGGGCAATTTGGAGACAACTTACTAAAATTAGTAGTCTCAAACCCTCATTGTCTGGTTTACAAAAGAATAACCCCGAACTCCGAACTCCGAACTCACGTTAAGTTAGAGGTAATCCTAAATTCTAAATTCGCGCATTCTGATTGACAATCATTTCTAAAATAGTCCCGTGAAACCCATATTTATCTCCATATTATCCCTACTCATTTTTGATAAACCATCTTTAACAACTCTTGCCCAACCACCAACAACAATACCAGAATTAGATTCTTCTAGCAAAGAAACTTCTTCTTGTTTAAGATCTACTCCAGACACAGAAGATGAGAGCTTTTTTATTGAATATATTAATGTGGAAGGCAATACGGTACTTGATAGGGAAATTTCTAGCCTGGTGCTTCCTTTTAATCAACAAAAAGTAACCCTAGAAAATTTATTATGTTTACGCTCGCAAATTACCGACCTTTATCTGGCCAATGGCTACAGTAATTCTGGAGCTTTTCTCCCTAACAATCAAGATTTAAGTCAAGAAATTGTTACAATTCAAGTTATTGAAGGGAGTTTAGAAGATATACAAATTATTGGTTTAGAACGTCTGCAAGATAATTATATTCGTAGTCGTCTAGAATTAGGCATAGGAAATCCTTTAAATCAAAATAGCATCGAAGAAGCCCTAGAATTATTAAAATCAAACCCTTTAATTCAACAAATTAATGCTGAATTAACCGCAGGAAGCAGCCCAGGAAAAAGTATTTTAATTGTGGAAGTCAAAGAAGCTTCTGCTTTTCAAACAAGCATTGGAACCGATAATTATCGTCCTCCTAGCATCGGCTCTACTCAAGGAATTATCTCTTTAAATCATAATAACTTAGTGGGTTGGGGAGACAGTATCTATGCCGAATATAACCGCACAGAGGGACTTGATTTTTATAATCTTTCTTATACTGTTCCTGTTAATGCTTATGATGGAAACATTAGTCTTCGTTATTGGAATAGTGATAGTGGAATTATTACTGAACAATTCGATGAATTTGATATTAATAGTGCAAATGAAACTATATCTTTTACTTTTCGTAAACCCATTATCAAAAATATTAATCATGAATTCAGTTTAGGTCTTACTTTAGATCGTCGTCGAGAACAAACTTTTTTACTAGACGAACCATTTTCCTTGTCCATTGCCGCAGAAAATGGCACAACTAAACTAACAGGAATTCGTTTTTTTCAAGAATACTTAAACCGTGGAGCAACCAGTGTCTTAGCTGTACGTTCTCAGTTAAATTTTGGGGTTGATCTTTTTAATCCAACTATTAATAATCTCGGAGTAGATGGACGTTTTTTTTCTTGGCAAGGTCAGATACAATGGGTCAAACAAGTATCCCCAAGATGGTTATTATTAACCAGTATTGATACTCAATTAACCCCTGATTCTTTACTTCCTTTAGAACAAATTCCTATAGGTGGTATTAATAGTGTCCGAGGATATCGTCAAAATGAACTGCTAACTGATAATGGTTTTATTGCTTCAATAGAAACTCAATTTTCCCTTTTAGAAAATTCAAGAGCATTACAATTAACCCCTTTTTTTGAATTTGGAACGGGGTGGAATAATTTAATTGTAGATCCCGACCCTGCTACATTAATTGGTATTGGATTAGGGTTACGTTGGGCAATTACGCCTCGTATTGGTCTTCGTGTTGATTATGGAATTCCCCTAGAACCTACGAGAAAACAAGGTAATTCTTGGCAAGAAAATGGTTTTTATTTCTCATTACGCTATCAACCTTTTTGAAGTTAATTAGCAGCCGATGGTGTCTGGATTGCACGAGCAATCAATCAAAATTTAGAATGACCGACCCCTTAAGTTGTAAGATAGCTTTTAGTATATGTACTCACAGTATCAGAAAGAGAGACTCACCACCGAATCTCTTGGAAACAATTAACGATAAAAATTAATTAATGTCATTTTTGCGTCCTGTTAGTGGAAAACCCAGTGCGATTAATCTAGTTTTTGTTGGCTTGATGGCCGTTTCCATCTTATTAGCCAGTTATACAGGGAGAATGGAGGCCGTTACCCAAGCGAGCGTAGACGCAGCTAAAAGTGCGGTGCAATTAGCCATTGGGTTAATTGGAGTCATGGCACTTTGGTTAGGGTTAATTCGTGTTCTCGAAGCGGGAGGATTGATGTTAACCCTAGCCGAGTGGTTAAAACCCTTGATGGTTCGATTATTTCCAGATGTTCCTCCTACTCATCCGGCCATGGGGGCAATGTTATTGAATATCTCGGCTAATATGTTGGGATTGGGGAATGCAGCGACTCCTTTCGGTTTGAAGGCCATGGTTGAACTCAATAAACTTAATCCCTTGGAAGGAACAGCGACTAACGCAATGTGTTTATTTTTGGCCATTAATACCTCCAGTGTCACTTTATTTCCTTTGACGATTATTGGAGTAAGAGCAGCCGCCGGCAGCAACCTTCCTGCGGCGATTTGGCTGCCGACATTAGCAGCGACAACTGTTTCAACTATTGTTGGAGTCTCCGTGGCGACTTGGTTAGGTCATCGGGATCAGGATTATGCTCAATCGGTTTCACAATCATCTATCCTAGAAACAAAGACGTTGAGGGAAGAAACAGAAACGGATCAAGAAGAAATAGAGGAAGAGAATGGTTTAGACAGGGAAGAAAAGCAAAATTTTGACCATTTACTGTACACTCCTGGTTTATTTTCTCGATTTGTGGCTTGGGGCTTGGTGGGGACATTTTTAGGAGGGTTTCTTTATCAGGGATTGAAGAGTGAGAATTATTTTCAATTTATTAGGTCTGATTTTCTAGCTCATTGGTTGCTTCCAGGGTTAATGTTGTTAATTGTTGTCTATGGTGTTGGACGAGGGGTGAAAGTCTATGAAGCGGTTACGGAGGGAGCCAAACAAGGTTTTGATATTGCGATTCGGATTATTCCTTTTTTAGTCGCCATTTTAGTCGCTATTGGAATGTTTCGTGCATCAGGAGCAATGGACTGGATTACAGTTTTTTTAAGTCCTTATACAGAGTGGATTGGCCTTCCTGTTGATGTTTTACCGATGGCTTTATTACGTCCCTTATCTGGGAGTGGAGCGTTTGGTTTGATGAGTGAAGCCATAGAACGAGATCCCAACTCCTATAGTGCCTTTGTTTCTTCTGTCATGATGGGTAGCACGGAAACAACTTTTTATGTCTTAGCCGTCTACTTTGGCTCCATTGGGATCATGAATATTCGTCACGGATTAGTAGCTGCTTTATTAGCCGATTTTTCAGGAATTGTATCCGCTTGTCTGTTGGCTCAAATTTTTTGGTCAGGATAATAAAGAATAACACCGAACCCACGTCGATAAATTTATGAGTCGTACCTATCAAACTACTGGCATTATCTTAAAAGGAATGCCTTTTCAAGAAGCTGATCGCTTGGTGACACTTTTATCTCCTGAATATGGGTTAATTCGTGCAATTGTTCCTGGTGCTAGAAAACAAAAATCAAGTTTAAGGGGAAGGTGTGAATTATTTGTCGTTAATAGGTTACTTATTGCCAAAGGGCGATCGCTTGATAAAATTACTCAAGCTGAAACCCTCGAATCTTATCCAGGGTTAAGTAAAAACTTAGGAAAGCTGGCAGCCGCTCAATATTTAGCCGAATTGGTCTTAAATTTTGCTTTGGATGATCTTCCTCAAGAAGAAGTTTTTGCACTCTTAAATGAGCATTTGCGACGGTTAGAACGGATGTCCGTGGCTGAGAGTTTATATAGTTATTTGGCACAAGCTGTTTTCCATTTATTGGCCATCGCAGGCATTGGACCCCAAGTTCATTACTGTTGTCTGACGCAAGAAGATTTAACCCCTAATTTTTCTGAACCTAATTGGTGTGTGGGTTTTAGTTTTGATGCAGGAGGTATCATCAATTTAGAGGTCAAAAATAAGGAAACACAAGACCCCAATTCTCTTGTTTTTCCAGTTATTAATCATAAACTGAAAGCCCCCACCTTGGCTTTATTACAACACCTAAATCAATCTTCTTTACCCTATCCAGGCAAAATTTTACCCGCAAGTATTCTTGATAGTGATTTTGCAGTTCCTTGGTCAGAATTAGAATACATTTTAAGAAATTATGCTCAATATCACTTAGGGCGTTCTTTTCGTTCTGTTACCCTGATTGATAATTTACCTGAAGCAGAATTTTAAGGAAATTTAGAAAAAAAATAGGGGAACCGTTATTCTGTGTTGCTGAACGATTCCACCTGCCGATCCATCCTTGAGAGGAGAACACTTATTGATTTCATCATAGGTTTATTAAAAATAATTGTCAATAGTTTTGAGAAAGATTGTCAATAAACCCTCACATAACCTGACTTCGATATAGGGAAATTTGGAGACAACTTACTAAAATCAGCAGTCTCAAAGCCTCATTGTCTCGTTTAAAAAATAATAATCCCGAACTCCGAACTCAGGTTCACATGGAAGAGACCAAGAAAATTTGACCTCTTCCATGTGAGCAAACTTTAGAACTTAAAGGTAGTCCGCAGAACCCCTACCCAAATACTATTGTTGTCGTCATCTCCTTCTGGGTTAATCACCACATAGAAACCAGGAGTTAACAAGATATTGTCATTCAGGGGATATTTGTATTGAGCTTCGATGATGTAAGGCGTGTCCCGATCAGGAACCCTTAAATCTCCTGGGAGGGCATCAATACGCTCTGCGGTAACAAATTGACCTCCACCGACAGAAAGTACAGCCCCTTCTTTAAAGATATCAACGGCAGAGAGTACACCAGCCCAAGTCCATAAATCCGCACCAAGGCCGCGACGATCATCTCCATTAGCTGGGTTAGCAAACCCTTGGGCGCGGGCTAAAGCATAAGCACCTGTGGCATGGAGATGGAAAGTATCATTGATACGCCAGTCCCCTGTTAGACCATAACTATCCCGTAGGGTTGGTGCATCTAGGAAGGGATCACTGGCCACACGGCTACCGTTACTAGAAGAAAGATTAGCATCACCCTCTGCAAAATAAGAGAAAACATAGGTGAAACTAAAGGATAAATTATCGCTGGGATAAGCGGATAATTGACCCCCAGCACTGTAGGAACCATTAAATAAACCTTCTCCTAAGTCTGGGCTATTACCATTGTCAGCTAAGTAGAGACCTCTGACTGTAAATAAATCGTCCCAGAACTTATATTCACCACCAGCCCCAATCCCTTCAGGACCACGGAATACCAAAGGATTACGACGCATAAAGCGAGATAAGGCGCCCGATCCTCCACTGGCGAAGAAAGGGTTTCCTACGTCAAAAATATTATCAATATCTAAAGCACTGGTTCCCACAAAGCCTCGGAAATTACCAATGGGGAAGCGATAGTAAACGTCATTAAATTCCACATCAGCATCGGTAGAAGCATCATGGCCTAATCTGGCCATAGTGGTTCCCGTTGCCCGATCCCAACGAGGGATGGTTCCTGACTGAAAACGAACCCTTAAACGATCTTTTCCATAGAAACTACTATCAAAATTAAAACGAGTCCGGAAGGCAAGGGTGGCATTGTCGTCAATACGTCGGGTTATGTTTTCGTTACTGAGACCAAAGTTTTCAATGGCATCTCGTTGACGAGAATCGATCGCTCTTTCCCCTGCTGCGGTGGAAAAGGTAAAGAGAACTTCTGCGTTTAACTTGGTGGTTGTGGAAAACTGATGATCTTCCAAAAACGCTACCCGTTCCTCTAGATTACCTATGCGCGCCCCCAAAGCGATTAATTCTTGCTCAAATTCTTGTGCTAGGCGCTTTAATTTCTCGATGTCTTCCCGTAAAACAGCTACATTTTCCTGTAATAACCGTTCTATTGTATTTAAACAAGCGTTTAAACCAGCAGCAAACTCCCAACGAGAGGTGGCGCGGTTGCCTCGAAACGTGCGATCGGGATAACCTACAATACAGCCATAACGCTCAACTAAACTTCTTAAAGCTTCATAAGCCCAATCAGTAGGAGACACATCCCGTAACTCAGAAATACTGGTCACTTGAGACATTCCATCCCCAGAACTATTATCCCGAAACTGTTTGCTAGTATCTCGGTTCAAAGGGGTTTTTAGGGTTGGACGATTTTGTAAAATTCCCAGGGCTTCATCTGGGGATATAATATCTTCTTGGGCCCCAGATACAGTTGGGTTAGCCATAGTTCCTGTGGTGGCTAACAGAGAAAAGCCGAAAGCTACTGGCATTGTTTTTAGCCATTTAGCTAATAAAGTTGACATAGATTTAAGATCCTCACACCTGGATAGACCAGTTTCCCTAATGATTATACAGACTATATGGTAGAAAGTGGTTTTTAATAGATAGTTAAGAACAGACTAAGAGAATTTTATTGTCAATCTAAATCTCAGCATAAATCCCCGCATGACTGAGTGGGTGGGATTCATACCGACTATTAAAGAAGTCAAAAGTCAATCAGAATGCGCTAATTACTGCTCCCTCAAGTTGGAGGCTTGAAACAAGGAAAATTCTTCTTCTCTTGGTCCATTGGATATGGCGAGGAAACCTCGCCATCCCTGGATCGCTTTTCATTTAATTATTTTATATAGCCAAATTTAAAACCAAAAAAATCTAAAATAAGGGGATTATTACGCAAAAAGTCGAACTTTATCTTGCTTATTCCATTTTACGAATTTTAATCAATTTGAATCTCTTGAAAGACTTCTACTAGCCTTAATTTGCCCTCTTGAAAACTTAAGAACCAAGAATTCCACGACTTTAGCTTAGGGAAGTCGTGGCAGTATCAAGTGAAAATACTTAACTAGAATTAGCATAATTATTTCTAGTCAAAACTTTATCGAAGTATTCATAAAAAAATCCCTAGATTTACTGTTTTGATTCCGTTAAAAAGTGGGAATAATAGAGACGTGACAAATATCACTTATTGGTCCTACACTAAGTCACTGTAATTTGTCACGAAAACTTCAAGAATAGCAGTTCGGTCTAGCTTGAAAAATCTAGGTCAATCTTGTTGTTTTTCTTTGCTTTGAATGCACCCTTATATAAAAAATTTAGGACGCAAAATATGAATACAAAATATACACAAATCTTTTTGTTTCTTTCCCGATTTTCCCGAAAAAATAACAAAGGTTTTGCCATGGCCTTTTGTTTAACTATTGGGGTAGTTCTAGCTGCGACGGGAACAGCTATGCTTATCAGAAGTAGTAATGAGAGTAAAAACGTCGCTGCTCAAGAAAACACCGCTAGGGCTTCAGCTAAAGCTGATGTTGCTGTTGGACGAATGCGTAGGTTTTTAAATGAACCCCAACATAGAGAACTTATAAAAAAGCCTCTAGGTGATTGGGCAGGCTTTACTGGTTCTGATAATGATAGTAATAATAATAATGATAATAGTGATAATAGTGAGACCAGTGATTCTAGTGGGATAGAAGGTATTGCTTGCGATGGTGATTCAGGTTCAGAGGATTCAGGTTCAGAGGATTCAGGTTCAGAGGATTCAGATACAGAGAATGCTGAGTCTGAAGCAGTTGACACTGCAATGCTACAAAAGCTTTTAGCAAAAGAATGGATTCCCATTGATAATAATGATCCATCAGCCGGAGATTACCGTTTACGAGATTACTGCTTAGTAGAACCTGAAATAAACGATATAAATGGCAATAGAGAATGTCCCTCAAGTGAAGCTCAGGTCGATCCAGAGGAGCTTGACAGAGTCTGGTTGCAAGTTGAAGCTCGTGCTATTAATAATGATAGCGATGATCTCAACACAAATAATTCGATTAGGGCTGTAGAAACAATGATTACCCTCAACAAACCTCTCACCGAAGAAGAAGAAGAAGAAGAAGAGGAAGAGGGTGGGGGTACTGATATTCCGGGATTATGGGTAAGTGATACCGATAATGGATCGGGAGGAAGAATAGATAATGCTAAACTCTCCAGTAATAACTATAAGGCAGTGAATGCGGATACCTGGGTAGACTGCACTCATAATAAGAGTGATAGCAGTCTAGTACAAAAGAATAAGATTGATCCTACCCCCATCGCCATACGAGGTCAACAGATTATCCCTGGATTTTTAGATGTTCGGGATGATTTACCTGCGGTTCCGCCTATTCCCTCGTCAGGAGTTAAAAATATGGGATCTCGTGATTGGAGTGATTGTTATGCAACCCTTCCTCGTATCCCTGAAAATAGTTCTAGTTGTAGTGTTGGTTCAGGAACAGATACTCCTGTTGGGGATACTTATTACTATAAATTTACTGGTGATGACTCCCTTAAAGTTAATAACGCACAACTGAGAATTAAACCTCCTGTCGGGAAGAAAGTCGTAATTTTTGTTACTGGAGGCATTCAAGTAGATGGCACTGGGAAAAAGCATGGTCCTTCAGCCACTTGCAGGAGCCACACCAATACCAATCAAACAATGAAGGTAGATTCCTACATTGGTGATCCCGATGATCCCAGTAAACTAGAAATTTACAGTACCTCAAACTCAAAAGAAGTCAAATTGTCGGGTCAAAATATTATTAGTGGTTTTATTCATGCACCCAAGACCAAGGTTCTCATATCTCAATCAGAAATTCGTGGGGCAGTATGGGCTAAGGAGTTTGATGCCAGCAACAGTGGGGGAGGCTCTTCTGGTTGCGCTTACGCTGTTAGACAAATGGATGTGGGTACACTTCTTGTAACCGGCGGCGGGGATGAAACTGAAACTGAAACTGAAGAAACAGCACCCTCTCAAGCGCCACCCACCCTTGGAACTATAGGTTCGTATCGAACCCTTGAAGCTAAGTAACCTATCTCTCAATACTGTTCGTTTAATCAGATTTTCTGCTTTTGATAGGGAAGGGTGGCAATAGGAAGCATAGGGAATCAAGAATTAAGAAACAATCAAATTTACCCATTGCACATTTGCCTTGATCTCCTGACACTTCCCATCCCCCTAACACCGTCGTCTTGTCTAGAAACTTAAACCATGAACAAACTACTTTTTAAACTGATACTTCATCGGTCAAAACCCAAAAATAATCAAGGATTTAGTCTCTTTGAAGTTACCATTTCCATCTTAATCTCTTCGGCCTTTTTGATGGGAACCTTACAAGCGATGACCATCAATGCTGTGATGCAAATTAAATCCGAACGAAAAGCTAAGGCTAATTTTTGGATTCAACAAGATATCGAACAATTACAAGCGATCGCCAGTGCCATGAAGCTTGACAATTACATCTTGGATACGGGAGAGGAAGAAAATGACCAAGAGAGGGACATACGTGAACTTCTCAATTCTGACGATCTCAATGGACGAAGGCTTTGTCGTCGTTCCAAGAAAAAGAAAGACGAACGTTTTGGAGCCGATTTTGTCAAGCTCACTGACTACTTGCTGCAAGAAGATCGATATCCAGAAAAAGATCCTGAGGGGGAAGACTATCCTGCTGCCTACGCTGGAAAATCTATCCAGGCAACTAAATCCAATATCAATATTACTGCTAATACCAAGGTTTTCTCAGATACTATCGAATTTACTCAATATGAGATGGATGAGGATAGGAATATTATTTACACCGACGATGTGCCAAAAACCTATACCGCCAAAGACTCCAACGGTAACAATAAAAAAGTGGTGGTGCAAATAGTCGCTAATGGCAGTGAGGAGGAAGATAACCCCGATGCCCAGAACAATCTTATCAACAAAAATTACCGTCTCGTTCGACTGATGAGTGTTGATAGTCAGACTAAATACGACCTTGTCCAAGTTTATTATCGAGTAGGAGAACCCTATGATCCCACAGATCCCAATCCCACAACAAGAGGAAAAGACGACAATAACGACTTCCTGCGAGACGAAGAATCCGGCAGGAGGTCGATTATTTCCTATAATTATACGGAGATTATGCCGGCCGCTGTTAATGAGTGCAGTTAGTAATCCCCATCAGGGATTAACCTTGATGGAGGTGGGTATTGTCGTTGTAATTTCTGGCATAATTGCAGGGATGGGTATCCCTCATGTACTGGCTCTGTTGCACGGGGATGAAGTTCAACAAGGAGTTGATAATATTCAACTAGCTTTACAAGATGCCCAAAAACAGGCTATTCGTCATGCCAAATCCTGCACCATTGTCATTAATCCACAACCCCAGTTACAAGGGAATGGGCAAGCAGATAATATTTATGTCAAAGATAGCGAGGCTCACGATGGTTGTTTAGGTTCCGTTGAAAGAAAAATACCAGCCAAGGCCACCATTGAAAGTAATTTCCCCAACAATGAGATCAGTTTTTCTTTTAAAGGAAATACCACCAGTGCTGGAACCATTCTCGTTAAACCCAAGCAAGGAATTGGGGAAACTAAATGCCTAGTAATGGGTGTGGGTTTGGGAATTATTAGAACAGGTATCGTGAAACCAGAGGAAGAGGACAAGGCAAACCCCAAGTGTGAACAATTAATAGAAAACTAAAGGACAATCATGTTAAAAATCTATTTAAAACTACTACAAAAATATCGTCCTTCTGCTGGTTGGACATTGGCTGAATTAATGATTGCTGCAGGCATGACGATGATGGTCCTGATGGGAGCAGGATTTGGTTTAGTTACTCTTTTACAAGAAAATAAAGTTGCCAATGCAACTGGGGAAATGCAGCAGGATGTGAACCGAGCCACTGAATTTATCTCGGATGAAATTCGCAATGCTAAAATCGTTGAACATTTTGCCAGAGGAGATGATATTCAGCCCAGCAATCTTCACAGGGTTGAGGGGTATGCTCCTACGTTTTGGCGAAAATATATTCAAGGGAAAGGAAGCGATGCTAAAGTACCGATTTTGGCCTTGAAAATTGAAGGGGTTTATGAACGAGTTGTTTACTATGTCGATGACGTTGATACAAATGACGTTTGGAATGGTCCTGGGGTCATTAGACGTTTTGGACCGTCTTTTAAGCTGGATGGAACTCACAGTGACGAACAAAAAAAAGATCCGAGTAAATGGAAAAGTGATGCGCTAGTGGATATGATACCAACTGCCTTAGAACCCGGTCAAAAACAGTGTTCCAATTTACCCCCAGACAATGAACTTTCTAATGGTTATATTGCTACAGATACTCAAGGTATGGAATGGTATCGTCTTCCCCCAGCAGAAGCAGATGTAAAAGGGTTTTTTGTCTGTGTTCGAGAAGACAAACAGTTGGTACAACTCAATATCAAAGGAACAAATGTCGATCAATTCAAGCATTTATATGGAAAAGAGAAAGAAAATAAAGATATATTCGCCAAAGAAACTCGTCATACTGAGAAGATGCAGTACAATGTAAATACAATGGTTCACGCTCGTTCTGAAGTGATCGGTAGTGATGGTCAGTCTTTGCCACTTTTCTCTATCATTGGCGGGAAAATTGCTTTTCAGGAAACAGGTCGGGCTAACTTAAATGTTCTTTATCTTGATGTCCCTTGTGTGGCTCAAGGTCTTGATCCCAGTGCTCCAGTTCCCACATTTGATCCCAACAACATTGAAACTTATATCACTGTTTTGGATTCAGAAAAAGGAATCGCTGGTAAGGAGGGATTAGTGGAAGGGACCAATATAGGAGAATCTGTTTCAGTTCCTGCTAACACTCAAATAAGTGCGAAAATGGCAGAAAAGTCGGTTTGTGGTGTTGCTGGGGAGAAAATGGTTATTGAAATTAGTAACGCTGATCTGGTTAAATTTGCCACTAATGACAATAGTGATCATGTTACCTTGAATGCGCTCATCGAGGATGATCTCTCACAATCAAAATACAGTGGTATCATTAATCAATTAGAGAGGAACAATTTAATTCGGTCTGATGGTTCTAATACTTATAACTTTACCCTTGCAGATAATCAGATTCTCTTTTTCGTTGAGTATGAAACCCACGAGGTAACTGGTATAGACGCTAACAATATGCCCATACTAGAGCCTCAGACAGATGGGAATTATGATGATGGGATAATTCTGATAGAACTAACAAGGTAGAATTTTATGGGGGCTTGTGAGGCCAACAGTTTACAATTGCTGTTAAATTCTTAAGATGAAATTATGAACTGGTGGCAAAAACTTCAAGATAATCCTTTAGCTCGTTTTGGGGCAGTTTTACTGATCGTTTTTTATTTAGCGGTTATTGCGGCTGATTTTGTGGCTCCTTATGATCCTTATTCGTCTCAAGCTGATGGCTCTTTGCTCCCCCCCACTCATATTTATTGGAAAAATCAAGATGGTCAATTTGTTGGACCTCATGTTTATCCAACAACTCAAAGTCCTACAGATATAGAAACGGGAAAACGCAGTTTAAACGTTGATTTTAATTATCCCTCACCGATTCGTTTATTGGTTAAAGGTGATACTTATCAATTATTTAAAATTAGTCTCCCCTTACCCCCTTCTTTTGAGGAAGTGGAACTCTTTTCAGGTATTCCTCTCGATCGCCATCTTTTGGGAACTATTGGACCGGGTAAACTTAACCTCCTAGGAACGGATGAACAGGCACGGGATCAGTTCAGCCGTTTACTTTTTGGGGGGAGGATTAGCTTATTTATTGGTTTAGTGGGCATTCTCGTCTCTTTCCCCCTGGGGATGATTGTGGGCGGGATTTCTGGCTATTTTGGCGGTTGGATCGATGCGGTGCTAATGCGTCTGGTGGAAGTGTTAATGACCATTCCTGGTATTTATCTGTTAGTGGCCTTAGCGGCTGTTCTTCCCCCCAGTTTAACCAGTGGGCAACGATTTTTATTAATTGTTTTAATTACTTCTTTCATTGGTTGGTCTGGACTCGCTAGGGTGATCCGAGGTCAAGTTCTTTCTCTTAAAGAACAAGAGTTTGTCCAAGCAGCAAAGACTATGGGGGCTACTCCTTGGCGCATTATTGTTCGTCATGTTCTTCCCCAAACCGCGACTTATATCATTATTTCGGCAACCTTAGCGGTTCCTGGGTTCATTGTCTCTGAATCTGTTTTAAGCCTCATTGGTTTAGGAATTCAACAACCTGATCCCAGTTGGGGTAATTTACTCTCTGTTTCTACTAATGCCTCTATTTTAGTCCTACAACCCTGGCTCATTTGGCCCCCTGCACTTCTGATTATTTTGACGGTTCTTTCCTTTAATTTACTTGGAGATGGCCTCAGAGATGCTTTAGATCCTCGCAGCCTAGAATAGTTGCTGCTTAATCGACGGACTGGCTATCTCTCGCTAATAGTTTTTTAGCTATATCTTTTTGTTAAGTTCTGCTTCTTGCCAAAAATTCTCCCTTGACTTTTTTGGGAAGGTTAAGGGAAACTTACAATAATTGGAGTAGCTTACTAATAAAATGTTAACTTTTGCTAAAATTTGATTAATAATGCTACGGTTAATCAAGATTTATATCTTGAGCAGAATGGGCAAAATTAATCCTTTTAGGAAAAAATCCCTGTTTCGCCCCCCTATACACTCCTATTCTAGAATCAACCATGAACATGGAAACCCTAGAATTCATTATCTATCCTGATGGCCGTGTCAAAGAAACAGTCACAGGCATAATGGGTTCCTCTTGTCAAGAGGTAACAAAAGCGATCGAAGCACAATTGGGACGAGTCATTTCTACCCAAAAGACTTCCCAATACTACGCTCAACCCAATACCCAATCAACAAAAGCTACTAATCAAGCATCTTTTAGTGATTGGTAAGGGTTGATTCTTTCTTGATTGTCCAACCTTGTTTAACGTTTTAAATTACAGAGAATATGTCACACTTTAGTAACATCAAAACCCAAATTCGTAATCTTTCTTCTCTCAAAGCCTCCCTTAGTGATATGGGAATTGATTGGAAAGAAGGTCCTCATCCCGTTAGAGGATATCAAGGACAAACCCTTACTGCCGAGGTTGTTGTTGAACAAGAGAATAACTATGACATTGGTTTTAGCTGGAATGGTAGCGAATATGAATTAGTTGCTGATTTACAATATTGGCAGCAACCTCTATCAGTTGACGGGTTCCTGAAAAAAGTGACTCAAGGTTATGCTTTACATACCATCTTGGATGAGTCTAGTAAACAGGGGTTCCAAGTTGCCCAACAACAAAAGAATGAAGACGGTTCTATTCGCCTCGTTGTTCAACGCTGGAGTGCGTAATGACTGATTTTTCAGCCACCCCCGATCGTTCCGGTTTAGAACCGGAACTAGGGGGAATTTTCCGAGATAATCCTGAGAGAACCGGCTTTGAGCCGGAATTAGGAGGTGAACTTCGACAGAGAGGCGTTTACGTCGATGAGGTCACTTGTATAGGTTGTAAACACTGCGCTCACGTTGCCCCTAATACTTTTTATATTGAATCAGATTATGGGCGATCGCGGGTTTACAATCAAGATGGGGATCAAGAGGATACCATTCAAGAGGCCATTGATACTTGTCCTGTTGATTGTATTCACTGGGTAGATTATACCGAGTTAAAGGGACTCGAAGAAGTTCGTAAGCATCAACAAGTTAAACCCCTTGGTTTTCCTCAAGTTAATCACGATCCGAAAAGGCGAACAAAACCTTCTTAACAAAATTAATTTACTGGTTTGGGGTGAGCAATAGGGATATTTTTCCTCTGAGTTAATTATTGCTCACTTTTCGCTGAAATGTACAACAATGAATAAAGGTTGGATTTACCGAGAGCAGGTTAAACCCAAGAGTGCGGGATTAACGGTGATTGAGCATTATAGCAAAAACTATCATCATTCTAATTATCAAGAATGGTTAGAAAGGATTAGCTCAGGTCAAATTTTCCTTAACAATAAGATTACAACTGCTGATACTATTTTACAAACAGGACAATGGTTAAGTTATCATCGTCCTCCTTGGCAAGAACCAGAGGTTCCTTTAGATTTTGATATTGTTTATGAAGATGAGCATATATTAGTCATTAACAAGCCTTCAGGACTTCCCGTTTTACCTGGAGGAGGTTTTTTAGAACATACTTTATTATGGCAGTTAAAGAAACAGTATCCGGAAGATAAACCTGTGCCTATTCATCGTTTAGGTAGAGGAACATCAGGGTTAATGTTAATCGGAAGATCATCCCCGGCTCGTTCCCATTTGACTAGACAAATGCGAGATCACAAAATCGAAAAAGTCTATCAAACTTTGATTGGTAAAAGCGATCTTCCTAATAAATTTACTATTAATCATTCTATTGGCAAAATTCCTCACCCCATTTTGGGTTACATTTATGGGGCTAAAGCAGATGGAAAATATGCTTATAGTGAGTGTCAAGTATTAAAAAGAATGTCCGATAAGACATTGTTAGAAGTAACCATATTAACTGGTCGTCCTCATCAAATTAGAATCCATTTAGCCAGTGTTGGATATCCTTTATTGGGTGATCCTTTATATACCATTGGAGGACTTCCTCAAGTTAGTAAAAATGCTCAAAAAGGAAAAATAAAAGTTCCTGGAGATTGTGGTTATTTTCTCCATTCCTATCAGGTTTCTTTTGTTCATCCTATTACCAATAAATCTTTAAATTTCACCTCTAATTTGAGTTGGACGAATCCTCAGTTAATTTTTTAATATAATAATCAAACTAATTCAACCACCTATTCAAAAAAAGTTTTATAGAGAATGAAAGTAAATGAATTTTATATCTGAATTAAGAAATTGCTTAGTTTCTGAAAAGGAAGTTTATGATCTATCTAGAAATGAAGAGTTTAAAGAATTCAATTTTAACAGTTATTAACCAATTTTATCGCTTGGAAAAACGATTAGAAGAAATTTATAGTTCTATTAAAAATATGTCACAAAATCAATCAAAATACAATTTATCAAATGCTTCCAAAGTTCAGATTATTGAGAATATCAATAGCCCTATTGGAAACCAAAATATTTCTCAAAATAATACTGAAAATGTTGAGATATTTCTTGAAGAATTACAAGAATTCAAGAAAATAATGGAAAATTTACAAGAAAAATATGATAATGTTAATGATAGCCAAGCTATTACAATTAGAGATAGAAAATTAAGAGAAATTGAGCGTAATCAACCTGAAAGATGGAAAAAATTTTTACAACTTAAACGGTTATGGAAGGGCATAAAAGGTGGTGCAATAAAATTAGGTGAACACTTCGCTGAAGACACTCCTTGGGGAAAAGCAGCAATTGGTTTTATTGAAGCGGTTAGTGATGATATAGATTAAAAAAAAATAGGCGAATGGATAAAATTTGCCTACTTTTAATATTATTATTGATGTTTAAAAAAACTAAATTGCAATACTCTGGGGAATATGAGAAGGCTGTAAATAAACGTAAGGAGTTTTGCCTTCTTGTTTCAGTTTCTTGTTACGTTCTTTGAGTTGAGATTCAATCTCTCTTAAACGCTTGCGAAAGTCTTTGAACACTTGTTTATCTGGTTCTTGTTTGAAGGGATTAGGTAAGGTTAAAAGACTCTTACTTGTGATGGGAGGAAGAATAGTTAAGACTTTAACTAAGACAATTTGTTTGATGGTTTGTTGTCTTCCTGGTAACCATGTTAACAACATTTCTTCTCGTTTTTCTTCTGTGTTTACTGTGTAAAGGGAAGAGAAGGGTTTGTATAATGCAAAAGGCATATTTGCTACCCAGGCACCATAATCATACTGTCCAAAGTTTACCGCAGCGTGTTGAGTGGTTGCGAGGAAAATCATTGTTGTGACAATTTCGATAAGATCGTCAACATTATTTAACTTTCCTGTTAATTGAGATGCCTTTTCTGGTGGCAGTAATCCTTTAAGAGTGCCTTTTTTTGGCCCAATTAATTCATTTTTCCAATCTTGTAACTTGTCATCATTTTCAACAGCTTGGTTATCTTTGTAGTGATTTTTAATCACATCACCAACATACTTTTTCGTAGCATCCCACATCAATAGGGCATCATGTTTATAGTAATAGTTAGGTAAGTGCTCAACGCCACGGGATTTTAAACTATGGGGTAAGGCTTTTTTGTAGAATTCCCAAGGTTCGCCTTGATAGTCAGTTGATAATCCTTTGCCCCAATAAGCACGACTTAATAATTCATTGGAGCTAGTATAGCCTAAAGCACCTGTGGAATCAAAAAATCCCCCTCTTCCCAAAAAGGTAGAACGGGCCATGTAGTTGATAGCTAAGGTGTTAAAAAAGTGAGGTTTCAACAGTTGATAAAGGATATGATCAGAGGATAAAATTCTATAGGTACTAACAGCACAAACTTCTATGGCCAAATGAGTATCAAGTAAGTGAGCAATAATCCCTTGATAAGCAATATCAGTAGCAGAAACCGCTAATTTAGCTGCTTTCCATTCAGTTGCAGAGGATTTCGGTGTAAAAATTTCAGGATGGGGATCGCTTTCTTTGTCGTGTTTTTGCTTAACCTTAATGGCAACAGGTACTAATTCGTCCTTATCATTAAGATGAAATAAGCATAAGGGAGAAGATGTATAACGTCCCAATTGATCCTCTTGATTAGCATCAATGATATCCTCAAAGATTTCGTAATCAACTAGATATAATTTATGGTTATCGAAAGCAGATTGCAAAGAAAAATCATCTCCTAAATGGGGCTTAAGATGAGCCTCTGTAACAGGAAACTTACTAGCAACCGCAATATCTTCTGGCTTACATTTTCTCATTAAAACAGGGTTAAGACCTTGTAAGAATTGGCGACCAAATTCCACATCGTCTAATTGTTGATCTTTGTAAAGATCAGCGATTAAAGGTTTGGGTAAGAATGGCCATTTGAAAAATTGGAATAAATCTTTGAACTTTTCCCACTGATCAGCATGGGCTAAAAGAACTCCTAACCCGAAATCAGCAACTCCCTTTGGTTTGAATTGTGTTCTGCTTGAATAACCCAAAACATGAAACAGTTGAGTAATAATCAAAATTAAAACAGACTTGAGGGCAGTGAAATCAAAGCATAAAATTTTAAAAAAACTAAATCCTTCGCCTTTAGGAAGTCCTTTAACATAAGGGGGTGCGCCAGGATAACGTTTTTCTGGCTCAATCCATGGAAACATATCTTTGAGACTACTCGACATGATTGTAATGACTCCTGAATTAATGAGTTAGGACCGAAAACAAATCTCAATAACAAGGTGCGTCCATGCAATGTAACGTACCTAAAAAATTAGAAGCGATCGCACTATTAAAACCTATTCAAAGGATAGTTTATGATTAGGCGATCGCCTCAATTCCAACACTGATACAATTAGGGGGATAGGAACCACTAGAACAGTATATAAATTGGTTAGGGAGCGAAACAATAGCCTTTGTCCCTCATCATTGACAAGATCAAGAATGGGGTTTCCGAGTGCCACTGAGAGTCCGACTATTGTATAGACAGTTGTGAGAACAAACAAAACTAGAAGATACCCAAGGGCAATGGAGCGACTATTCTTGAACGGTAGTGCTTTCATTGCATAAAAGTAGAGAACATTCTCGAAAGCAACTAAAAACAAAAGGAACTGAAAGCCCATGTAGGGTAAATAATGATTCAAGAAGCTGACTTCTGGATTCCAGACAAACACCATTCTAAACCAGACAGTCAATAAAATTTCAATGGGTAAGAAAATTGCTGAGACTATATAAACATACTGTGGAGCTTTATGTTCTCGATAGGCATCTTGAATTCTCAAAAAGTTGAAAATGACATAAAGCAGAAAAGGCACTTCCCACAAAGGTAACAGCATAGCCGAAACGGTGCGACTTGGCTCATGATCTAACCAATTACAGGCATGATTAAACCCAAATAGTTTATAGATTGCTGTGGTTTCGGGATCAACATCAACCAATGTCGCCGTCAAAATGGCTCCAACCAGCAGTATAATGATTAACCCCACATAAGAAATAATCCTCAAAATTTCTGGATTAAATCTTATAGAAAAGGCATAATTTGGGGTTTCATTATTGGCAGAATTGTCGACAGTCATATCAGTAAAGTGAGTTCGGTGTTAGGAGTTCGGTGTTATGATTTTTTAAGGAGACAATGAGGACTTGAGACTGCTCAATTTGAGTCAGTAGTGACCTCTCTCAATTGTTAAACTATCTGCTTATTTTCGTTACTTCTTGACCTAAAAAAAGGATTCCAAGAAGAATTTTCCTTGTTGCAAGCCTCCAAATTGAGGGGGCTGTAATTCTAAATTCTACATTCTGATTGACCCTTTCAATGATACTTGACTCAGATGAATTTAACATTGTTTTCTTTACATAATTTCAAATAGCTGTCAAGTTCACAATTGTTTCTCTCTGTCAAATTAATTTTTGTTAAATAAAATTACCAAACAATGCAACAAAAAAAGGTTGAAAAACTTGAGCCTTTCCAACCTCTATATTAATTAATAATTAACGATTTGAGTTATCTATGATTCTTCTATCCTAAAGGGTGGAAAAGAAGATCAGGATAGAAACGATTGAACTCAATTAAAATCCCTGCAGTAAAGGTTAACAATGCCATAATTAAAACAGGGGCAGTAGATAAAAACTTTGTCAAATCTTCCATGAATTAGTTCTCCAAACAATTAATGATCAATGAGAAAAGTACAAATGGTGTTTAATTAACGAGGGGATACGTTAATCTCGCTATCCTTAGCGGTTAATTTTCCAGAGGTTAATTCACCAAGAGCTGCTAAAGGCCACATAAAGCCAGTCAACATTTTGCCGATTGCTAGAGGAACGTCGATAACAATCTCTTTCATCTCGGAGTCTTTGTCATCACGGATAGCAATTAAGTAGGCACGGCCAACCCAACCGATCCAACCAGCGATGTAAAGGAACATAATACCAGGAATGGTAAAGTCCCCAACGTGACTTAAGTTACCATCTACTACTAAGTGAGGGTAGCCTTCAGGACCACATAACGCTTCTGCATAACGCTCAGCCCGTTTTTGTCCAGACTGAGGATCATCAGTGGTATTGAGAAAATTTTTGGATTTTTGCTGATAAGCAGGGTTTTCACTACAGGGGGTCAAATTATCATAAGCAGCCGTTGCAGTAGGGGCAAAGCTAAACCAGAGGGCTGCAATGAGAATTAATGCGAACAATCGTTTCATAAGTATTGTTTCCTTTTGTTACAAAAGACGAAGTTTGTTGTACACAAGATAGGAAAATCAGTGGTACATCGATGATATCTTACTCTAGCCTGAAAGCTTGAGTAAAGCTTAAGCCACAAAAGTTGTCTTGTCTTGACATGATTGTGGACTTAATCATCATAAGCCTCTTGACTGCGTAGAATAAGCGTTATGTTACAAATTGTTAGCAGATGGTTGAGCATCCATAAAGAGTCTCTGGATAGGGTAGGTTTTGATCTATGGTTACACGGTCTAACCTCTTATGGTGGATAATTGCTGAACCAATAATCCACTCGGCTTTAACCTGTAGAGTGTCAATGTCATATATTCAATCACGACCTATGAAGTATTATTTAGTATATAGTCAACTGTCTCAACAACCCGATTCTGCCCATGAAATTCATGATGTGATGTGTGCTAATGCTGTGGCCAATTTGGGTTACTCTGGCATTTTAGCTTATCCTAAACAACAAAATAATCCTTTTAATTTATTGCCTATACTTTTTCCTTTTCAACTTCAAAAACCTGCTCCAGAATTTATTGATTTTTATGATGTTCAAAATAAATTACAGGTGTTAGGTTTATCTATTCCTCCTCTGATGGAAAAAGGGATTAATCGTTTTAATGTGAGTAGTTTAGTCTGTAAATATTATCTACCTATCTATCTAAAGAATAAAATTAAAGCGGTACATACCAGAGATTGGAATTTTGCTAAAGCTGCTGTAAAAAACAAAATTCCAACGATTTTTGAACGCCATTATTTTGCGGAAAAAACATTTGAAAAATCCATTGTTGATGATCCTTACTTTAGGGTTGTTATAACTCAATCGGAAATCATTAGACAAAGTATAATTGAAGCTGGAATACCACCAGAAAAAGCAATTTGGTTAGATAATGGTTTTAACCAATCTTTTTTGAAAAGGTATCCTGAAGATGCTCAAAAATGGCGCACTGAATTATTAAAAAATAACCGTCAATATTTAATAATTTATTCTGGTGCTTTGTATCCTTTTAAGGGCATTGATTTATTAATTGATGTTGCTGAAAAATTACCTAATCTTCAGTTTGCTGTCACAGGAGGAACAGAAGAACAAGTTAAACATTATCAACAATTGGCTCAAGACAAAAAAGTTAATAATATTGATTTTTTGGGTTGGGTTATGCCGCGATCCCGTTTAGTTAGTTTATTCCAAGCTGCTGATATTTTAGCCCATCCTCATCTATCTGGTAAGTCAGCAAGTTTTACAAACCCTGTTAAATTTTTCCAATATTTAGCATCGGGAACCCCTATTGTAGCGACAGAAATTACACCATTAATGTCTTTTAAAAAGACAGTTCCCATGGGGGTTTGGTGTGAACCTGATACTCCGAATCTTTTTGCTGAGGCGATTCAAAAATGTTTAGAAACTTATCCGAGAAAAATGGAAGGATATGAGGAAAATATAAGTTACAGTAAAGGGTTTTCTTGGGAAAAAAGAGCAGAAAAAATTATCAAGTATCTTCCTGAGATAACTAAGTAAAACAAGCAGGATGCTTGTTACAGCCCACAAGGGTGTATTAGACTTTTTTCAGGTTATTTAGTTTCCTTTCGATACTATATTTAGAATAAGTTAGTTGACTCAACCACTGCATGGTAAGCGGTTGGGTTAGGGGGTAGTTAACTAAGGATAACCAATCCTTGCTAATCGATTCTAAATAAGCGACTTGAATGGGAGTTAAAATCTTATTCCATTGATTATGTTGACCCGAACTAATATGATTACCATGAAGTAAACTTTTGGGATCATATAAATTTTCATTAACTTGATTATTTTTCCATTGTTTAATTCTCTTTTTTTGCTGTTCAATACTATAGTGATCAGCAATTTCTTGAGCATCTTCTTGAGAAATATCTATGTTAAGATGTTCAGCAATTTTTAAAACTTCTTGAGGTAAATTATTAACCATGCTCTCATAACGAGAAATTAACATATTATCTAAATTAGTCCAGTTATAAAAATCTCTGATACACTCTTTTATTTCCCCTGTTTCAAATATCAATCTTTCAAAGGTTGCTTTTCTCATTTTCATCAAAGAAACCGTAACATCTCGAATATCTCGATAAATATAAATTCCTTTGGCTTGTTTATCTGCGATCGCCTTTTTTACTCCTTTTAAATGTCGAAACTGATGAACTTTAAAGACTTGCATTGAAGTTGATGAATCTTTTTCTAAAAGCTCTTGACAGTTACTATTGCGAATTTCACCGCATCCTTTTCCTTTTCCCGTTTTTTCTAAAATTTCTACAGTCAACTGATATTGTAAAGTTGATCCTGAGCGCATCATTCCACAACAAATAATAAGCATTAATTTATTAAATCCTATCTTTAAATAATTTACAATACTTAATCTTTAGCAGAAGTTTAGCTATTTGTCAAAACACATATATTGTAGTTCCCATACTATTAGAATGAAGTCAGAAGTCATCTTGAGCTTCAGCCAGGAGAGCTTTAATACACTTCTAAAGCAGCCTAAGCAATATAAGATGTTATTATTCCCACAAGTAGAGCAGAGACATCAATGGATTTAGAAAAAAATAAAATTCCTCATTTATCTTTAGAAGAAGATGAAGAGAATAAGTTAATGTTTAAATTACTTGAAAATTATTGTTTAACTGCTAAATCTCCTGAAGAAATGCAAACATCTCTGGAAATTTATAAAAATATTATTGAACACCATACCTTGATTAAGGTAGCTAGAAATCAACAGTTTATGGAGAGATTTCAAATTATACGTCAAACCTCTATGTGGGGAATTATTATTAGTATTGGTGTTGGTTTAATTATTGCTCGTATGACTAAATTAGGTATATTTTTAATTTTCCTTGTTTTTTATGATTTTGTTTGGGATTATTATCAATTGAGAAAAGAAAAAAGTAACATGATAAAAAAATAGTATAAATAGAATCTTTAATCATGACTATTATTTATACTATATATGGAAACATTAATTTAGTTTTGAAATCTCTTTACATCATTTCAAAACTCATCATCACCTCCTGAATAATTATTAACCAAATTAGGATCATTATCTCTTTTAGATCCTAATAAATCTAAACGATCAACTCTAATAACTGGATTAGAACGGTTAGCTCCTGTATTTCTATCTGTCCAAGTTTCAATGTCTAATGATCCCTGAATACCAATTAAACTACCTTTTCTAACATAGTTAGCAGCAATTTCTGCAGTCTTACCCCAGATTTTTAAATTGAACCAATCGGGCTGATCACTATTACGAGAACGACGATTTACTGCTAATGTTAAAGTACATAAAACACTGCCTGACTCAAAATATCTTACTTCTGGATCTCGACCAGCACGACCAACTAAATTAACAACATTCAAGCTCATAAATTGAGTACCCACTTTATTGAATATCAACATTTATATTGTATCATAAATCATGATTAATTAAGAGAAAAAAGTTTTAATTCTGTTTAAAAATACAATAGATAGAACATAAAAATGCTATTCTTATGAAGAATATATAATTGCCAAAAAAGATCATGAAGATTATTGTTCAATTAAGAGCCGCTAAAATACCTATTATTGGCTTGATTGCTGTTCATTATTGGTATGTTATTATCAGAGAAAATCAACAAGATCGTTGGGAAATTTGGCAAAATCGTAATGTAGGTCAATCTAGCTGGGGACATTTACACAAGAATTTATTGTCTCCCTCTTCTGGTGTCGGTAATGGGAATAGTTGGCTGACAAAATCATGGACTGATGAAGTGGGCAATCAACTAGCAGAAACAATTGAAAATAGTCCCATGATTTATCCTTACAATTACCTTTATCGTTACTTCCCAGGTCCCAACAGTAATACTTATGTACGATGGATTTTAAAGCAAGCAAAGTGTGATTATCCCCTGAGTTTTAGAGCTATTGGCCAATACTATTGATGGTGTTGTCTGTGAAAATAGTTTTTCTGCTCCATAAACAGGAACAAAAACAATGATGCCTAAGTCGAGTGGGTCATTACTGATAACTTATGCTTACCGTTAACTGGTTTTCTAGTATAAATTGATTAATATCGCTAGACTTACTCAAAGAAACGTAATAAAATCCGTTCGATCCACCGTGGATCAAATAAGTCATAGTAGTCTTTTATAATAAGGGGCGTAAACAAACGTGAATATTTTTAATCGTTTTTCCCTCTCAAGGGATATGGGTATCGACTTAGGCACCGCTAACACCCTAGTCTATGTATCGGGTAAAGGTATTGTACTTGAAGAGCCATCCGTTGTCGCCATTGATCAGGATAGAAAAGTTCCCTTAGCCGTTGGGGAAGAAGCCAAGAAAATGTTAGGGCGGACTCCTGGTAACGTGGTAGCCTTACGTCCCCTACGGGATGGCGTTATCGCCGACTTTTTAAGTGCCATGATCATGCTCAAAGAATTTATTCAGCGAGCGCACGAAGGTAGTCCTTTGGGGAACCCTCGCATGGTGATTGGTATTCCCAGTGGTATTACAGAAGTCGAAAGACGGGCAGTGATTGACGCAGCTAGAGAAGCTGGAGCGAGGGATGTGGGCTTAATCGAAGAACCGGTTGCAGCAGCTTTAGGGGCGGGTTTACCGGTCACAGAAGCGACCGGAAACATGATCGTAGACATTGGAGGTGGGACCACCGAGGTAGCCGTCTTAAGTCTCCAGGGACGAGTCTTAAGCGAGTCTGTTAGGGTAGCCGGAGATGAATTAACCGACTCTATCATCCAATACATGAAGAAAGTTCACAATATGGTCATTGGCGAGCGAACCGCCGAAGAAATAAAAATTCGCTTGGCTTCTGCCTATCCCGTACGTCATGAACAAGAGCCGACAATGGAAGTACGGGGTTTACATTTGATGTCAGGGTTGCCCCGTACCGTCACTATTAAAGGAGAAGAAATTCGTGAAAGCATGGCTGAACCCTTAGCTGTCATTGTCGATGCCATTAAGCGGACATTGGAGCGAACCCCCCCAGAATTAGCGGCCGATATTATCGATCGCGGCATTATGTTGGCTGGTGGTGGTGCCTTGTTACGAGGGATTGACACCCTACTTTCTCATGAAACTGGTATTGTCACCCATATTGCTGAAGATCCCCTACGGTGCGTGGTTAAAGGAACAGGAGAAGTTTTGAAAAACCCCACAGTTTTAGATAGGGTGATGAGTCAAAGCTCTCAAATGGTGTAAACAGGAGAGAACAAAGCAGACAATGTTGATACTGCGTCGTTGGTATGCTCGATATGGCTCTAAACTGGTCTGGGCAGCAGTTGCTTTAGGAATTGGCTGGTTTTTGCGCCAAACTCAGGGGGCCCCTATTTTGGAACTGTATTATTGGGTAAGTCGCCCGTTACAGTCAGAGTCCCCTGAACTCCTACAAAAGCGACTAACCAACGCACGTATTACAGAACTTGAGCAGAGGGTGGTGGAGCTAGAGCGCAAAAATGAGCAGTTACAGAAGTTGTTAGGCTACTTCAAAGAACAGGAACAGGATGTTATTGTCGCTCCCATTATTGGCCGTAGTCCGGATGATTGGTGGAAACAAGTGATTTTAGGCCGTGGGAGTCGCGATGGCATCAAAAATGGTTTTGTGGTGACAGGGATTGGTGGTTTAATTGGTCGTATTGTTGATGTCACACCCCACACCAGCAGGGTTTTATTGGTGAGTGATCCTACCAGTCGCGTGGGGGCCCGCATTAGTCGCACAGGAACCATGGGTGTGATTATTGGCGGCAGTTCTCGTATTGCTATTATGCGTTTTTTTGAAAAAGTTCCTCAAGTGAATCCTGGAGATACCATTACCACGTCTCCTGTAAGTCGTCTTTTTCCAGACGGTTTACCCATTGGGCGCATCCAATCTGTGGATTTAGAAAAAGGTCCAGCACCAGAAGCAACTGTTTTATTAACCGCACCCATTAACGATTTAGAATGGGCTGTAATTCATCCTTATCTCAGTCAATAGCCTTAAGATTATGAATTTGTCGAGACGCGATTCATTTCTGAATAAACTCATTATTGTGGGTTCGGTGACTTTATGTTTATTATTGTCTCTGACTCGTCTTCCTGGAATGGAGTTATTAGGCATTGGTACCAATTGGATTTTAATTTGGGTGGTGGTGTGGAGTATTAAAAGAACCGTTTTTCAAGGAGCGATGGCAGGATTGGTCATGGGTTTAATTCAAGATGGGTTAACAGGTTCCTATCCTTCTCATGTTCTGAGTCTGGTTTTGGTGGGAATATTGACAGCCCGTTTGCAAAAACATAAGTATATTCAAGAAGATTTTATTTCTGTTGCTTTGATTGTTTTTGCGATGGTAATTTTGTCCGAAACCATCACATCTATACAGTACATTGTCGGAGGTATCGCCCCTTTTGAGGATATCTGGCAAGATTATCAACAGTTAGTTCTATCCTCAGCTATCCTCAGTAGTTTGTGGGCTCCGGTTTTATATTATCCCCTTAATTCTTGGTGGCGTAAACAATCTCATAACAAGGTTAAACTGAACTAAAGTCTATTAAATTTAGAAAAGTTTCATGAAACATATTTTAAGAAAAATTGGCATCCTACTGACTATCATCTCCTTAATTTATGGGGCATTTATTCTCACTTTTGTGGTGGTTAATTTTACTAATTACAGTGGGGATCAAATTAATGATGCTTATCGTGTTATGGGAATTTGGGAAGGGGTTTGGCCCACGTTAGGACCTGGCCCCGCTGCTTGGTCAGGATTAGTGGGAGATGTTTATTTACCGCCTCTTTATTATTATTTAGTCTTCCCTGGTACTATAATAACTCCCGATTTGTCGGCTCAAGCAATTTCTAATGCTGTCTTGACTTTTCTGACGATTCCTTTATTAAGTTTTACAATTTATCGCTTACTACAAGGTGTAGATGAAGAGAAGCGTTTTTTCTTATCGACTTTATCGGGATTTTGGTATATTTTGTTATTCCGAAATCTTGTTTTAAGCACAGGAGATAGTTTAGGGGGAAATCCTGTTTCGATTCCGTTTTTTTTACTCTGTTTTATTTTGCTTTATGATTTTCAACTCAATGCTAAACTTTCCCCTTTATTAGAGATAGGATGTTGGGTGAGTTATGGATTAGTTATTGCTATTATTACTAATTTACATTTTTCAGCTTTATATGTGATTCCAGTAGTAGCTATTATTGGTGTTATCTACTACATTTTGCAAGAGCCAAGAAGTAAAAAAAGATGGATTTTGTCTGGCATAGCGATCGCTACAACTTTCTTAACTTTAACCCCTTATTGGATCGGTGAAATTGGACGAAACTGGGTTAATACACAACGTATCATTCAACTTGTTTTTGACTCTAGTACGGAAGACGATCGAAAGGTGTCTTTATTAAAAAGATTTGAGGCAATTTTTTCGGGTTATATTGATTTAGGTCAAGGAGTTTATTTTATTGGTAATTCTCAAAAAAGTTGGTTAATTTCTTTAGTATTTTTATTGGTCGTTTTGGGGGTTGCTATTTATAAATTTAAGGGGAATAAAACAATTTTTGGTGGCTTACTGGTTACTTGGGTTATTTTCTTAATGGCTTACTCTTCAACAGATTTAGACAAAACCTATAATCCTGTATTTTATAAAATTTTGATTTATTTAGCTCCTATTTTTTTGACGATGTCTAGTTTAGCTTATCTGGATTTATCGAAAAAGTTAGAAAAGCTTTTACTTGGTTTTATTATTGCTGGTATTACTATTTCTATGGTCATTAATATTCAATACCATGCGAATTATATTAGTAGTCGTGGAGGAATGCCCAGAGTACCTAATACTAATGACATCAGCGAAGCTCTTGAGAAAATTCCCCCTCAATCAACCCTTTGTCATCCTCAAGAAAGTTATAGAAATATCCGTAACCAAGAATACATTAATCGATATATAAATCAAAAGGAATTAACCTTTGTCGCTAATTGTGAATCGGATTTTTATTTGCTTAACCCTAAATATATTTCTTTAGGAGATTATCGACTCCATCCTTCTAAACCCCTATCTAAGGATTTTAGAAATTTTGACCATGAGTACGAGTTATTTGAAGAAACACCTTTATTTTATATTTACCAAATTAAATGATTGGCAATTATTGAGTTTCTCGCACTGCAAAATCTTGATATCCCTTGGGTTCAAGGGTTTCTACTCTCACCCCCGTTACCTGAGCATTTCTGGGTCCTTGATGACACCATTGCACCATTTCCTCAACCGAGGGTTCTATCCCCTCAAAAATGGCCTCTACACGACCATCCAGAAGATTTCTGACCCATCCTTTAATTCCAAGTCTTTGCGCCTCCTGGACTGTAGAATAGCGGTATCCCACTCCTTGAACTGTTCCAGTAACGAAAACATGAACACAAATAAGATCAGCATCTATCATTGTTCTAAAACTTATATTTTTCGGTGGCGATCGCTTGTCTAAAACTGAGTTTGTGATTTACTGAGTAAAGGGCTTAATATTATTAAGCCCCTCAGATTTTTTAATGGTTATTTTTAGGTGTTTTAAGCAGCCCGTAAACCATAAGAAGACATTTTCATGATTTCACGGGTAGAGAAACCAATATTACTTAAAGCTTCTCCGTAACTAATCATGAAGTCTTCAACTAAAGCTTCCTTTTCCATGCCTAAAATTTCCGCATCCTTTTCCACTTCATTAAGCATTTTCCAAACGATGGGTAAATTATCTTTGTTAGCTTCTTCTAACTCTGCTTTAGATGCTTCAAAATTAGCTTTTAACCACTCTTCTCCAAAGTTAAGGTGCATATATTCATCCTTAACTACCCCTTCCGTGATTTTGCGAGCAAAGGGATCAGCCACAGGGATATAAATATTATAAGCAGCGATCGCAAAGGCTTCGATAATCAAAGATTGAATGAGTAAGCAGGTAACAATTTTTCCTTCAGCTTTGGCGGTTTGGAAGTTACGGTGAAGTTGAGAGAAAAATTCTTGAGCATATGGCATATCAGGGGTGACATTCAAATTCTTGCCACAAGCTTGAAAGCCCTTTTTATGACGGTTTTCCATTTTCGAGAGACGAATCAACTCAGCCCCATCTTTAGGAAGAAGTTGCGCCATATCAATATAGTTTTGATAGGCTTCTTGTTCCCCCTCAATGACAATAGCATTGATGCGACTATAAGCGTCTTTATAGGTTTCGCTGTTAAAATCAAGCTCTGAGCGTAAAGCAAGCTCTTGCATAAGCTAAATTATCTCCTGTGTTTTATCAACTAAGTTACAGTTTAAAGTAATATCCTTAATCAGATTAAGGTATTGAAAGATTTAATCGGGGGTTTACTATGATCCATCATAATAATTTCTCCTCTAATTTATAAAATTTGAGGCAATATGACAATCTTGACCGAAAAAAAAGGGTTCCAAGCCTCCTCTTTCAAGGGTATGAAAGCGATCGAGGCATGGGGAGGAAACCTCGCCATATCCAATAGATCAACAGAAGAAGAATTTTCCTAGTTTCAAGGCTCCAAGTTGAGGGAGCGGTAATTCCAAATTTGTGCATTCTGAATAAATTTTCCGAAACGCTGCAAACGCCTCTCTCACCAAGCCTATGGAAGTACACTCCCTCAACTAAAAATAACCATCACGAAGGTTGTCTGTGTTGGACAAAGAAAGGACAACAAAGTTAATAAAAATGTCAAACTAGAAAGTAAGCCAAGTTTTACAGAATAAAATCCAGTTCAGGAAACCATCTTATGACAGCAACGTTGTTAATCTCAAAAGAATTACCTCAATTAACCTATCAGTCTAGCCGTGATTGCTTTGATACGAGTTGGCAAGATCCTCTCTCTACCTTGCTAGGATTAGGAAGAGCAGCCGGGGCAGACTTTTTAGAGTTTTTTCTCGAACGAGTCAATTATATTAGCTGTTTAGCCGAAGAAGATGTCATTACCAGTATTTCCCCTCGTCTCTCCACAGGAGCCGGAATACGCATTTTTAAGGGAAAAGCCGACTGTTATGTAAGTACCAATGACCTTTCCTTTCAGGGGCTAAAAACCGCCTTAGAAAAGGGCTTATCTATTTTGGGGTTAACCTTACCCTCTCCCAATGCTTATATTCCAGAAATTAATTTAGAGTTATTGCGAGATTACGCCGTGACTAAAAATAAAGAGGGTTGGTTATCTCAATGTAGTTCCATTGCGGAAATGGGAGACACCCTAATGCAAGCCAATGGCAAACTTGGACAAAAAGCCAGTCATATTCAGTCTCGTCGGGCTAGTTATTTTAGAGATTGGCAAGAGGTTTTAGTAGCTGCGAGTGATGGTACCTTTGCCAGAGATATTCGTCTCACTCAGTCGGTTGCTTATTCCCTATTCTGTGCTGATGGAGAGCATCGTGCCTCTATGGGTAAACGGTTTGGGGATACCAGTGATCCTAATTTCTTGCGTCAATGGGACTATGAAACTGCGGCTGAAGGAGTGGCTGAGTCGGCGGGTAAAATGCTCTATGCTGACTTTGTGGAATCGGGAAATTATCCAATTATCATGGCTAATGAGTTTGGTGGGGTTATTTTCCATGAAGCTTGTGGTCATCTTTTAGAAACCACCCAAATCGAACATAAAACCACCCCATTTATGGATAAGAAAGGGGAAAAAATCGCCCACGAAAATTTGACCGCCTGGGATGAGGGTCGTTCTGATTTGGCTTTTGGTACCATTGATATGGATGATGAAGGAATGCCCACTCAACGCACCCTATTAATTGAAAATGGCATCCTCAAGAACTTTTTAGCAGATCGCACCGGTTCAATGCGTACAGGGCATCCTCGTACGGGTAGTGGCCGTCGTCAGAGTTATGCCTATGCTGCGGCTTCTCGGATGCGCAATACTTATATTGCTCCAGGTAATTTGTCTCTCGATGATCTATTTGCTTCGGTAGATAAGGGCATTTATTGTAAGCAAATGGGGGGCGGTAGTGTTGGTGCAACTGGTGAGTTTAATTTTTCTGTTTCTGAAGCTTATTTAGTTGAAAATGGCAAGGTAACAAAACCCTTGAAAGGGGCAACTTTGATCGGAACTGCTAAGGATATTATGAACGAAATATCTATGTGTTCTCAAGATTTAGGACTGGCTCCAGGGTTCTGTGGTTCTGTTAGTGGTAGCATTTATGTTACGGTGGGTCAACCTCATTTAAAAGTAGATAAAATTACCGTTGGTGGTCGTTAAATGAAGTCAGAAGTTTAAGGTAGTAGGGTGGGCATAGCCCACCTTAGACAATAATATTTGTGGTGTTTGATTATTTTTCCGAAATCAATAAAATGATGAACTATACTGTCACTAATTTAAAGCAACTCTATGAAATTGATGATGTTCAATGGTTGGAAGAAACCGTAAAAATCATTAAAAATAAGCGGTTTAATGATTTAGATTTGGATAATTTAATTGAGGAGTTAGAAGACTTGGGAAAAGAAACAAAGAATGCTGTTGCTAGTTTATTAGAACCAATTATCCGTCATTTATTATTGCTAGAGTATTGGCAGCAAGAACAAGACTACAATAGAATACATTGGCAAGGTGAAATTTATACATTTAGAGTGCAACTCAGAAGAAAGTTAACCACAAACTTACGAAACTATTTAGAATTAGAATTAAACAATATTTATCAAGATGCGTTAGGTTTTGTTAAAATTAAAACAGAAAATAAAGTCACCTTTCCCTCACAATGTCCCTATACCCTTGAACAGTTATTTAATTTGGAATTCTATCCATAATAAATTCTGACAGTAAAATGTTTAATAATATTAATTTCTCTTGACTTCTAAACTGTGTTTAATCTTAATATTATTAAACCCCTAAAACCGCCTCTCAAAGTTAAGTTTAAATCTGTACAACCCATTAATCTAATATGACAGAAGATATTATCGCAAAAATTTATAACTCTTTTCATCCTTTTATTTCTCTACAACCCGGTGATTATGAGTATGTTGATTGTCAAGAAGTTAGAGGAGATACTAATATTTTTAATGAGGTAGGAAAAAAGATAATTCGCTCTGATCAATTTACTTGTCAATTATACACAGGGCATCTTGGAGGAGGAAAAACAACGGAATTATTAAGGTTAAAAGAATACTTAGAAAAAAATGGTTGTTTTGTGGTTTATTTTGCAGCAACTGAGGGGGATATTGATCAAGAAGATGCAGAATATACTGATATTCTATTGGGCTGTACTCGACACATTTTAGAAGAGTTAAAAGATTATTCTGATCCTGCTCCGTTATTAAACTGGTTAAAGCAAAGATGGAAGTCTATAAAATATTTGTTTGAGTCTACTTATGAGTTTGATAAGTTAACAGTTAATCGACAAATTGGACTGTTTACAAAATTAACAGCTAGTATCCGTCGTATTCCTAGTCAAAGGGAGAAGATTCGTAAACAAGTTGATATTCATAGCATTTCTTTGATTGAAGCATTGAATCAGTTTATCGAAGAAGCTGTTAATAAATTGCCTAATAATCAGTGTAAATTAGTAGTTATTGCTGATAACTTAGATAGAATAACTCCTATTATTCGTAATAATGGTAACGTAAATCATGATGAAATATTTATTAATCATAGTACCCAATTAAAATCGTTAAATTGTCATGTTATTTATACGGTTCCTATTTTTTTGGTTTATTCTAATCGTGCCACTGAATTACGCAATTTATATGGCACCACGCAGGTATTACCGATGATTATGGTTAGAGATAAAAATAATCAGATTTATGAGAGGGGAATAGAAATATTACAAACCATGATTACTCGTCGTATTACCAGTCCAAAAATTAATGTTAACCTTGATTTTGAACAATATTATCGGAGGGTTTTTGATCAAGAAGAAACTTGTTTAAAGCTTTGTCTTATGACTGGGGGACATATACGAGAATTAATGTTATTTATGCAAACAGCAATGGATTATATTGATACTTTACCCATTACCAAAAAAGCAGTTAATCGTGCGTTAAATGAGGCAAGAGATAACACTTATCGCAATGCAGTGGATAGTCATGAATGGAAAAAGTTAGTGAGTGTTTCTAAAACAAAAAATATTCAGAATGAGGAAGAATATCGTAGTTTATTGTTTCGTCGTTGTGTCTTAGAATATCGAGAGTACGATGAAAAAGGAGAAAATAAACGTTGGTATGATGTTCATCCGTTGATTAAAGAGATTGATGAATTTAAAACATCTCAAATTTAAACAAAATTTATTATATAAACTAAAAGATTACTTATGACACTTTTCTCAAGACAAGACTTTTTATTTACAACAACAGAAAATGAAGAAAATTATGAAGCATTAAGACGAAATATTCAACGAAGGAAAGGGTTTGGTATTCTCTTTGTTTGTTGTACTCCTGTAGAAGAACAAAAGATTATTAATAAGTTACAAGTTGATTTACCAAAAAAGAAAATAGATGTTTTAAAATTAAACAGTGAAATCGATAATATTTATCAACTCATCGAAGATAAGTTAGAGAAAAAAAAGCTTGATGATTCAACTTCTGTGAACATCAATACTAAGGAGAATGAAAGTATTAATATTTTAGTGATTCAAGGAATAGAAAAATCTTTTATTAACTATATTAAACCAGGAATTGGAGGACAAGGTGACTATTATAAATTAGATAATCTTCCTCCTTTATTGGGACATTTAAACCTACAACGAGAACGATTTAGAGATAACTTTAATATTCCTTTGGTCTTTTTTGTTCCTACCTTTGGATTAAAATATTTATTGCGTCGTTCTCCTGATTTTTTTGACTGGCGATCTGGTATTTTTAAGTTTGTAATTACTGAAGATATATTAATACAAGAATCTAAAAGAATGATAGATGAAGGTAATTATGATCAGTATATTGAGTTAACCTCTCAAGAACGTTATCAGAAAATTAATGAAATAAAAGATTTAATCGATGAACATCGGCAAAAAGATGAAACAAAGGCTGATTTATGGTACACAATAGGAAAACTATATAATGCAAATGAGGAATACAAGGAAGCCTTATCAGCTTTTGAAAAAGTGTTAGAAATTAAACCTAATAATTTTGGGGCTTGGGATAAAAGAGGCGATGTTTTATATAACTTAGGAAGTTTTGAAGAGGCAATCTCATCCTACGACAAAGTTTTAGAAATTAAACCAGATTTTCATTACGCTTGGTATAACCGAGGGGATGCTTTATATAACTTAGGAAGGTTTGATGAGGCTATTGCATCCTACGACAAGGCTTTAAAAATTAAACCAGATTTTCATTACGCTTGGGATAATCGAGGGTATGTTTTATATAACTTAGGAAGGTTTGATGAGGCTATTGCATACTACGACAAGGCTTTAGAAATTAAACCAGATTTTCATTACGCTTGGTATAACCGAGGAGATGCTTTATATAAGTTAGGAAGGTTTGATGAGGCTATTGCATCCTACGACAAGGCTTTAAAAATTAAACCAGATTTTCATTACGCTTGGTATATCCAAGGGGATGTTTTATATAAGTTAGGAAGGTTTGATGAGGCTATTGCATCCTACGACAAGGCTTTAGAATTGAAACTAGATTTTTATCAAGCTTGGTATAACCGAGGGGTAGCTTTAGATAAGCTAGGAAGGTTTGATGAGGCTATTGCAGACTACGATAAGGCTTTAGAAATTAAACCTGATTTTCATCAAGCTTGGAATAACCTAGGAGGAGCTTTACATCACTTAGGAAGGTTTGATGAGGCTATTGCAGACTACGACAAGGCTTTAGAAATTAAACCTGATTATCATCCAGCTTGGAATAATCGAGGGGAGGCTTTAGATAAGTTAGGAAGGTTTGATGAGGCTATTGCAGACTACGATAAGGCT
>JASJEA010000025.1 GCA_030064935.1 Crocosphaera sp.
CACCAAATCTCTACGCCCTAACCAACTATTACCTTGAGTACCGTGAACCTATTGCTAGGGATTCCTCAAGCCTCGATTTCAGCGATAGCTAATCGAGGTAGTTGACCCTTACCCCTAGCGGAGATTACCATAAAATAGCTGTAAGGTTTCTACGGTCAAAACTTGAGGAGGAGTTGCATCAGGAGGATACAAGAAATCCACCTTAACTAGACGCTGTTCCCCTGGTTCTAAATTCAGTCTGACTAAAGGTTCCCCTTTTTGTCCTTGTCGTTGGACTAAGTGAAAGAAACGCTGTTGAGTTTCACCCTTTCTATCTTGATAACTTACTTGAACCGTTCCCCGAAAGAACACTTGACCTTGAGGGCGACGGGAAAAAATCAAGCGATCTGCGTATTGATTTTTCTTAAAAGGGGTTTGTAAACTAACCACCACTGTTTGCCGTCTGTTGGTGTTATTCACCAACGGTAAGCCCAAATTATAATGAACCCCATAATTGCCGTGGGCTTTATAGGCCGTATCGGGATAACGAACTAACATAGGGGCACTTTGGATCTGTCGAGTTCCATGAGTTCCCGTTGTCACTGTACTTAGAGGATAGGAAAAAGCCCCACCGCGATTGGGAATACTTAGATAGGGTTTTCCCTTTCCATCACTAAGTCTCGCTTGCCATTCTGAGCCCACAGAAATCCCTGCCACTCGACCATAGATGGTTTTGTCTCCATAATCCGCATCTAGGGGCGTTGGGGCTAAATCTCTGGGATAGATTAAGTTGCCCTTGGTTACTAGATGTCGCCATTCGTTCAAGGTGGGTTCTCGATAGGTAATACTAACCTTCTCCTGATCCCCTTCCATGGATTTAATTTGTTGAGGGACTTCATAAAGGGCTAAATTAGCCATATAAACCGAACCATTGCTATAAACCCGCAAAAAGGTCGAACGTGCGCTGCTGGGTTTCATGGGAAGGGTAAACAACATCCGACTTTGGTAAGGAGGGATCACCAGACGACGGGATAATTCTTTTTGATTGACTCCTCGCAGAATATCCCCCATTAAACGCGAACCAGGGCCAGAAAAAACTCGTCCAGAAGGATCTTCAACGATAGCGGGAAGATTGATAAAAGGTGCATCAGAGGAGTTAAGATAACTGGCCCCTTGTAAAACATTGACCTCAACCGTCTGTGAGGTAGGATTATGGACTAATAGCCCTTGGTATAAAGTTTTTTTGCCTTGAGATGGTCGAGAGATATGATGGGTAAAAACATCAAATCGACCTTGGATGGGATGATTGAGGTGGGCTTGAGGATGACGTTTCCCGTTGCCAGGAAAAGTGGACAATAGAACCCCTTCGGTAGATACAACTTCGGGACTATTGCTATTGAAAACTAAAACGTCATTCAGTTCCCCCGGTAAAGGGCGTATTTGTTGAGGTTGAGTAATAAATTGAGGGTTCCTTTCCCGATAGGTTAGGGGATAGGAGGCGGTTTGGGCGACTAATAGTGATGATAGTAAGGAAAGCATAAATAAAGAATCAGCAATTTTAAAATTAGTTAATGATTTTAACTTCTTTTTCGATTGCCGTCATGTGAGGGAGTTTTTCGAGCTCTAAAAGAAAAGGAAGTTAAACGCCTAATTTTAGTTCCCTCCCTTACCCAAACCGCCCACTCACATAGTCTCTAGTCGCCTCTTGTGCAGGGTTTTGGAACACCACCTTAGTGTCATCGTATTCCACTAAATAGCCTACTTTCCCCCCTTTATCCGTAGCTTCTGCGTTATAAAAGGCGGTTAAGTCTGATACCCGTGAGGCTTGCTGCATATTATGGGTGACAATAACAATGGTGTAATCTTCCTTTAATTCGTGGATTAATTCTTCAATTTTTAGGGTGGAAATTGGATCTAAGGCAGCACAAGGCTCATCCATTAAAATGACATCGGGTTTAACCGCAATGGTGCGAGCAATGCACAATCTTTGTTGTTGTCCCCCTGATAAGGCTAACCCACTTTGACGTATTTTATCTTTGGTTTCATCCCAAACCGATGCTTTTTTCAGAGAGGTTTCCACCAACTCATCCATATCTCCTTGAAAGCCATTTAATCTGGCACCAAAGGCAATATTTTCATAGATAGATTTGGGAAAGGGATTGGGTTTTTGGAAAACCATGCCAATGCGACAACGTAGATCTACAGGATCGATTTTTTTGGCGTAAATATCTTTACCATGATAAGTTATTTTTCCATCGATTCTCGCACTAGGAATGAGATCATTCATACGATTAAAACAGCGCAAAACCGTACTTTTTCCACAACCAGAAGGGCCAATAAAAGCCACAACTTTATTCTGAGGAATATCTAGGGTAACGTCTCTAACAGCTAAATTAGAACCGTAGTAAACATTCAGATTTTCAGTTCTTAAAACGGTTTCTGTTGCTACATCAGTAATCATTTTTTTC
The DNA here is from genome assembly GCA_030064935.1 of Crocosphaera sp. GTDB lineage: Bacteria > Cyanobacteriota > Cyanobacteriia > Cyanobacteriales > Microcystaceae > Crocosphaera. The sequence continues at coordinate 2,448 of JASJEA010000025.1, forward strand.
CTTTTAACCTCAATAATCAAATAACAATAAATCAGTAAAAATTAACCAAAACGCCCACTGACATAATCCTGTGTATCCTGGTGACTTGGATTACCAAAAATAGTTTCGGTTTGATCGTATTCCACCAAAAAACCAACCTTACTACCTTTATCGGTAGCTTCTGCATTAAAAAAGGCGGTGTAATCAGCTACCCGTGTAGCTTGCTGCATATTGTGAGTAACAATAACAATAGTGTAATTTTCTTTTAATTCGTGCATTAATTCTTCAATTTTTAGGGTAGAAATGGGGTCTAATGCCGAACAAGGCTCGTCCATCAAAACCACTTCCGGCTGAGCAGCAATTGTGCGAGCAATACACAATCTTTGTTGTTGTCCCCCTGATAAAGAAAAGCCACTTTCCCCTAATTTATCCTTAACTTCATCCCATAAAACAGCCCTTCTCAAAGAGTTTTCCACCAACTCATCTAAGTCTCCTTTATAGTTATTTACTCTAGCTCCATAGGCTATATTATCATAAATTGTTTTGGGGAAAGGATTGGGTTTTTGAAATACCATCCCGATTCTTTTTCTAACTTCAATGGGATCGATATCGGAAGCATAAAGATCCTGTCCATGATAGAAAACTTTTCCATCTAACCGAAAGATTTCGATGAGATCGTTAAGTCTATTTAAACAACGTAAAATGGTACTTTTACCACAACCAGAAGGACCAATAAATGCTGTGACCTTATTTTTAGGAATGGTAAAGGTAACATCCCTTACCGCTCGATAATCGCCATAATAAATATCAACATGATCCAGAGAAAAAACATTTTCCAAATTATCTACTGGAATGCTATCTTTTTCCATCTTTTCCATGATAATCCTGTCCTTTTTAATTGGTTGAAATTTAGGGAGAACTAAAAATAAAATTCTCAATTATCCATTATCCATTATCCATTCCTAATAGGTTTTCTGACGAGTGGCAATACGAGCCGTTACACTGGTAATCAATACCAATAACACCAAAATTAAAGAACCAGCCCAAGCCAGTTCCTGTTGCGGTTTAAAAGGTACAATGGCGTAGTTGTACACCAAAACCGATAAGGTAGCAATGGGTTCGAGGAGTCCTTTTGGGGGTGGGCTGGGCCAGAAGTTGGAATAGAGTGCGGTAAAAATAAGAGGAGCAGTTTCTCCGGCTGCACGGGCGATCGCTAAAGTTACACCGGTTAAAATAGAAGGAATCGCTGCCGGTAGCACCACTTTTAACACGGTTTGGTAATTATAAGCTCCAATACCAAAGGCTGCCCAACGGACATCTTGGGGCACAATTTGCAAGGCTTCATCCGTGGTTCTAATAATAGTTGGTAACATTAACACCGAAAGAGCGACACCCCCTGCAATGGCAGAAAATCCCACAATACCAGTGGCCACTAATAAACCGTAGGCGAATACCCCTGCAATAATGGAGGGAACTCCACTGAGGACATTGGTGGCAAAACGCACCCATTTAGCAATTTGGTTATTACCACTAAACTCTGAGAGGTAAACCGCAGCTAATACCCCAAAGGGAACAGAAATGGCAGTGGCAATGGCTACAGTGACTAAAGTCCCAATGATAGCATTGGCAATCCCTCCATCCTTAAGTCCAGGAGGCGGTGGTAACTGGGTGAAAAGATCCAAATTAATTTGAGCAAACCCTTGAGCACCCACAAAGAATAACACCGCAAACAAGGGAATGAGAGTGATAATCATACACAACGAAGCAACCCCGGTCCAGAAACTATCAAATAGGGAACGGGGATTAGTGGGCTTTTTTTTGAGACTTAATCCTTTGTCTTCCATCTTTTTTGTTTAATATTTAGCGCGAACTTGACTGACAATATAATCTGCAGCAATATTGACCACTAAGGTTAAAACCATTAAAACTAACCCTGCGTACATTAATGCCGCTACTTGCATACCTGATGCTTCAGCGAACTGGTTAGCGATCAAAGAAGAAATCGTATTAGCTGGTTCAAGGATAGAAATACTAATTCTATTGACATTGCCAATAATCATAGTAACGGCCATGGTTTCTCCCATTGCTCGACCCAAAGCTAACATGATACCCCCCACAATACCCGAAAAAGCGGCCGGAACTAAGACGCGGAAAATTGTTTCCCAACGGGTTGCTCCTAAACCTAAAGAAGCTTGTCTTAATTCAGGAGGAAGGGAAGCTAAAGAGTCACGGGAAATAGCCGTAATAATGGGTAAAATCATAATCGATAGCACAATACCCGCCGGAAACATTCCCGGTCCCCCTGCCGGTGCGGTGCTAAACAGAGGAATCCAGCCCAAGTTATTGTGTAGCCACAGGGCAAAGGGTTGCACTAGAGGAATGAGAACAAAAATACCCCACAATCCATAAACCACACTAGGAATTGCTGCTAATAGTTCCACTAAGAAAACTAAGGGGGTTCTAAATTTCAAGGGAATAAAATTCTCACTCAAAAAAATAGCGGTTCCAATACCCAAAGGAACTGCTATCGCTAGGGAAATTAAAGAACTCACCAGGGTTCCATAAATGACTGGTAACGCTCCGTAAGATTCTCGGCCTTTAACGGGGTTCCAGGAACTACTAAACAGAAATCCTAAGCCATACTCTTGAATAGCAGGCCAGGCGCGCCAAGCAATAATTAAGGCAATAGAAAATAAAATTAAGCCGATACCAATAGCAAAGGCTAAAGTCAAGGAAATAAACCAATTATCAACGGTTTTCTCCATGGCGGAGCGAAAGCCTACTCCGGTTTGTCGTCTAGAAGATGATGCACTCACAACAGGTAGAGCAACTTAGATTGCTCACAAAAACAACAGTGAAAAAAAGTCAGTTCGGAGTTCGGGGTTATTCTTTTTTCAACGAGACAATGAGGATTCGAGACTGCTTATTTTCGTCAATTGTCTCCAAATTGCCCTAGATCGAACTCAGGTTGAAAAAAAGTGAGGAGAGAACGAAAATCGAACAACTAAGCCGAAACAACGTTTAGGGAAGTTCTGACTTCTATCTAGTTAACTTTGATTTCAAAATCAGGGCTAATGCCATCAGCCGCAGCAGCTACTTTTTCTCTCACACTAGGAGGTAAAGGAACATATCCTAATGTCTTGCTTTGTTCTTGCCCTTCGGTTAAGGCGTATTGAATCATGCTTTCTACAGCGATCGCTTTTTGAGGATCGTCATAAGTCTCATAGGCCAAAATCCAAGTGTAGGTAACAATGGGATAGGATTGATCCCCTTCAGGATCGGTGATAAATGCCCGTAAATTTTCAGGCAAAGTTACCGCATCCAAGGTTGCAGAAGCACTATCATCAGTGGGTTCAATGTAGTTACCCGAAGAATTTTCTAAACTGGCTACAGGAATTTCATTTTGCTTGGCGTAACCATATTCAATGTAACCAATGGACCCTTCATTTTGTTGAATATTTGCAGTTACCCCTTCATTGCCTTTCCCACCGATAAATTTACCTTTGGTGGTTGGCCACTCAACGCTTTTTCCTTCCCCAATGGCATCCTGCCACTCTTTAGAAATGGCACTAAGATGCTTGGTGAATACCCCTGTTGTTCCACTCCCATCAGAACGGTGAACCACGGTGATGGGTTGATCGGGTAATTCTAGATCAGGGTTGGCTGCAGCGATTTTGGGGTCGTTCCATTTGGTAATATTACCCTTGAAAATACCCACATAAGCTTCTCTAGAAAGCTTTAGCCCCTCAACACCAGGTAAGTTATAAGCCATGACAATACTACCTGCGGTTACGGGTAACAAAATTACCCCTCTACCTACTTTGGCAATTTCGTCATCTTTCATGGCGACATCGCTGGCACCAAAGTCCACTGTTTGGGCGGTAAACTGTTCTACCCCAGCACCACTACCCACAGACTGATAGTTAACTTGTAGTTGGGGAACTGCTTTATTGAGTTGGACAAACCAGTTTTGATATAAGGGGGCTGGGAATGATGCACCTGCACCGGTTAAAGCCACATTTCCCTCTAAAGGCGGATTTAAGGCAACGGTGAGTTCTCCTCCACTACCACTGCTGCTGGAACTATCGTTGGAACCGCCGCCACAAGCCCCTAAGCTAACAGCTAAGGTCAGAATTGATAGGGATGTTATTATGTTGCGTTTTCTTGTTTTCAAAGGTGTCAACATGGGTCTTTTTTAGTTAATTGAATAAACTAGACAAATCTTAAAGCAGAATCTAACTACTTATGGTAAACGTTAGGTTAAGAAACCTATAAACTTGAAAAATTTAAGGCTTTTTTTCTTTTTATCGCTCCAGGTTTATAAAAAGTTTATTAAGGCTGCCAGTTTGAGGTAAAAGCAAACATTATCATGAGGTTATTTTCCGAAATGGCCAATCAGAATGCAGAATTTAGAATTTAGAATTTAGAATTTAGAATTTAGAATAAAGAGGAGGCTTGTCATCCTTTTTTTCGGTCATTCTGATCTTAAACTCTCTATCTTCTAGATAGACAAGCATGGGTTAAATTGTACAATCAGAATTTATGTAAATGCTCAGAGATAATTGCTAATTATTATCATTAAAATCAGGAAAAATTAGAAATGATAACAAATATAAAACAAATTTTCAAGGTTAGAAATTGGGGGATGGCCATAGTTTCCCTCTCCCTGCTATCTGCTTGTGGTACCGTTCGTGAATCTGCCATTGAACCCATTAAATTAGACGGATCGAGTACGGTTTATCCCATTACCGAAGGGATACTGGAAACCTACAAAAAAGAAGCTAAGAAAGCATCCATTAAAGAACTTACCATAGAAGGAGAATTTTCAGGAACAGGAGGAGGGTTTAATAAATTCTGTGCGGGAGAAACCGATGTTAATGCAGCTTCTCGCCCGATATCGGCGGAAGAGATTAAAGCTTGTGGTGATAATGAAATTCGTTATGTAGAGCTTCCTATTGCTTTTGATGCCATTACGATTGTGGTCAATCCTAACAATAACTGGGTAGAAAATTTAACCGTTCAACAACTACAACAGATTTGGGAACCTGCAGCCGAAAATCAAATCAAAAAATGGAATCAAATCGATCCTACCTATCCCAGTAATCCCCTAACCCTGTACGGGCCAGATGAACTTTCGGGGACTTACGATTATTTTACCAAAGCCATTGTCGGAAAAACAGGAAAAAGTCGTCAAGATTACGTTAAAAGTGAGGATGATGAGGTTTTAGTGACTGGGGTGATGCAAGATCCCAACGCCATTGGTTATTTTGGCTATGGTTATTACCAACAACACAAAGAGCATCTGAAAGCAGTGGCAGTGAATAATGGCAATGGGGAGGTAATTCCTTCCAGGGAAACCGTCGAAAATGAACAATATAAGCCTCTTTCGCGTCCCTTATTTCTTTACGTCAATGCCAAACGTGCCCAAGAAAACCCTGCTTTAGAAATTTTTGTGGAATATTATCTCGATAAAGCCCCAGAAGTAGTGGTAGAAGCGGGTTACATTCCTTTGCCTCCCGATGCCTATCATGTAGCCAAAGTTAATCTACAACAGTTTGACGTGGGAACCGTATTTGAGGGTGGTCCTCAAATTGATATCAGTATTAGCGATCTGATGCGAAAACCGGCTAAATTTTAAAAGGAAGCATGAGGTAGTTTATGGAAAGCGATCGCTCTAGCAAAATGTGGCAGTGGCAGTCATACGAAGGCCTGCCCTATCTCACCTGTTCCCTATTAGAAGCGTGGCCCCATGGCTTTTTTACCCAACCATTTTATCCTCGTACCCCCGAAGATTTAAGTCAAATTCTCCATCCAGAAGCCACTGCTTACAGGGTTAAACAAGTTCATGGAAACCGTGTGTTATCCCCTGGGGAAATCTTGCAAGAGTCTTCAGAAGACAACTTCCCCCCTGCCGATGGGATTATTGCCAACCAAGCTAAACAAGCCATCTGGGTTGCCAGTGCGGATTGTACCCCCGTTCTAATCGGAGATATCATTACAGGTAACATTGCGGCAATTCATGCCGGTTGGCGAGGTACTGCTAAACGGATCGTTCCAGAGGCGATCGCCCGTTTGCAGAATTGGGGAAGTGAATTAGAAAATTTACGCATTGCTCTAGGGCCAGCCATTAGTGGAGAAGTTTATCAGGTGTCCTCAGAAGTCGCCGGGGAAGTGGGGGCAAGTTTGTTTCTCAATGAGAAAATGGACAGTTTAGAAGGCATTTTAAAACCATTACAGAACATATCTAACCCGCCCATCCTACCTGATCCAAAAATCGGCAAGGTTCGTTTAGATGTGCGTCGTATTAATCAATTACAACTGCATCAATTAGCAATTCCACCTCAAAATATTAGTATTGCCCCTTATTGTACTTATCAGTCTCCCTCTCATTTCTTTTCCTATCGACGTAATCGGGAGAAAAAAGTGCAATGGTCAGGAATTCTCAACGAAAACAACCCTAACTAGAATTTTGAGATTCCAGTTGGGGCTTCGAGTCAATCAGAATGTGCGAATGTGCGAATTACCTCTTTATGAAACCTAGAGGAACTTGGAAGTATTTATTTAAGCTTGAATTTTTGAGTTGGCCATAGGCGAGTTCCGCTATTTCAGGCTCTTTCCACCAAAAAGGGCATAGCCAAGCGATAAAATACCCATCCCAAAAAACACAAAATAATAGCGATCGCACTAGCTATCCAAAACCCAAATCCATTAGTAATTTCTCCAGTGGTTGCTAACTCCCTTGTAGTAACTAATAAAGGAGTAATAGGGTTAATTTGAACTATCATAGCTGCGATCCCTTCTCTGGGTTCAGGATAAATAACAGGTGTAGCAAATAACAATCCTCGAATGAGAAAACCGATCCCTCTCTTAATGTCACCGTATAAGCAAGAAAAAGGTCCTAAAATTAACCCGACTCCTGTAGCCAACATCACTAAATGAATAAAAGCAACTGGGGCCAAAATAATTGTCCAAGTGACACTTACTTTATACCAAATAAAAAAGAAAACAATCGGAATTAATTGAACGATAAAATTAAAAAGAATTTGGGTTAATTGAGAAATCACAAAGGCTTCAGGGGGAACATTTAATTTTTTTAGCATAGATTTCGCACTTTTAGCAGCCCCCATAGTGCTATTTAGGGTCTGGGTAAATGTTTGCCAAAGAGTCATACTAAAAGCAACATAAACAGGATAGGGGATAGGGGTTTCTCCCAAGTTTAAAACCCCCGTTTTTCTGAGAAAAGTTAAGCCAATAGCAGCAAGAATAGGAGGTATAAAAATCCAGATAATTCCTAAGATAGATTGACGGTATTGAGATTGAATATTCTTTTGAAACAATTGCCAAGCTAAGTCACGGGAACTCAGCAGACCATACCACATTTCTTGGACTAACTGGATAGGATGTCTAAGACGACTCTCTGGTTGGTAAATAACAACCGGCAATGGTTGATTGGGTTGATTGTCAGAGTATTGAGTTTGGCTCATCGTTAGGCTAGAAGATAAAGTTAAGACATTGCTTTGGTTTTATCATATAACTTTACATTGTGAGAGGATGTCAAGTTCATTCATAATCTACGCTGAAAAATCTTCTCAAGCGACCATTAGCCATTTTTGAGTCTTATTATGTTCAACAAAAGTACCATTTTGTCAGTGTTATTGATTTTCATCCCCCTATCTCTAGCTTCTGAATACCTAGAATGGGGAGCAACGGCTACATTTATCACTGCCGCTTTAGCCATTGTGCCGTTAGCTGCGTTTATGGGTCAAGCCACAGAAGAAATTGCTGTGGTGGTAGGTCCTAATTTGGGCGGCTTATTAAACGCCACTTTTGGTAATGCCACAGAACTCATTTTAGCCTTCGTGGCTTTAAAAGAAGGGTTAATTGGTGTGGTTAAGGCCACTATTACAGGGTCAATTATTGGCAATTTACTGTTGGTGGTAGGTTTTTCGATGTTACTGGGGGGGATTCGCTATAAAGAACAGTCATTTCAATCCGTTGCAGCCCGCATGAATGCTTCTTCTATGAATTTAGCAGTGATTGCAATTTTATTACCCACTGCTGTGCAATATACCTCCACTGGTATTGAAGAACAAACTCTGCAAAATCTTTCCGTTGCTGTAGCTATTGTCCTCATTTTAGTCTATGGATTGACATTACTATTTTCTATGAAAACCCATACCTATCTCTACGATGTGGGTATAGCTGCAGAAGAGGAATTAATAGAAGAACAGCATGAGATCAATTTGAATAAGTGGATTATCATACTACTTCTAGTCACATTAGGGGTGGCTGTGGAGTCGGAATTATTAGTTAATTCTTTAGAAGAGGCCACTTCCTCTTTGGGGTTAACGGCTTTGTTTACAGGGGTTATTTTATTACCTATCGTCGGTAATGCGGCCGAACACGCAACGGCGGTTACAGTGGCTATGAAGAATAAGATGGATTTATCTATGTCTGTGGCAGTAGGCTCAAGTTTACAAATTGCTTTATTTGTTGCCCCTGTTCTCGTTATTGCGGGTTGGTTTTTAGGACAACCTATGGATTTAGATTTTAATCCCTTTGAATTGGTGTCTGTAGCGGTTGCTGTACTGATTACTAATTCTATTAGTTCTGATGGTCGTTCTAATTGGTTAGAGGGAACGTTATTATTAGCAACCTATGCGGTAATTGGTTTGGCTTTCTATTTCCATCCTGTGGTTGAAGGACTGGGTTAACCTGAGTTCGGAGTTGTGACGCACTCCTATACTGTACGCTTTGCGTACAGTGTAGGCTTCTCAAGATCGCTCTTGAGTATTCCTAGATCGGCACTTATCTAGCCAGTCGAAGACCGACCCCGACAGATCGCCATTACTAGGCAGTTTCCTTTCCGCAACGTCCATGCGTACTTCTTGAGTTGCCTCCAATCCTCGTTGCAAAAGAACTTCGGCCGCTGCATGATCTCTTGTGGTTTGATAATTGCATTCAGGACAAATATGTTGGCGTTGAGATAACGGTTTTTTACCTGTGTGAGTCCCACAATTAGGACAAATTTGACTACTGTATTTGTGGTCAACTTGAGCAAAAAACTTATCTCGTTTCCAGCAAACCCACTTTAATATTGTTCTGAATTGCCCAAAACCACCATCAAGCATTGACTTACCAAGAAAGCCTTTAGCTGATACTCGAAAGTCAATGTCTTCGACAAAGATCATCTCACCTTGGTCACATAATTGATGAGCAACTTGAAAATGAAAGTTTTTACGAGAATTGGCTATTTTATGATGAAGTTTAGCCACTCCAATTTCTGCTTTTTCCCAGTTTTTAGACCCTTTCTCTTTTCGAGATAGTTTACGTTGTAGTTCTTTCAACCGACTTTGTAACTCTCGAAAAAATCTAGCAGGTTTAATCGTGAAATTGTCTGAAGTAGTGAGAAAATTCTCAAGCCCAATGTCTATGGCAACTCCTCTACCTTACTTGGATAAATTCGATAAGTCATGTTCATCGTTAGCATCAAACTATTCTAGCACAACTTTATAAATGCGCTAGAATTATCTGATGGGTGCTGCCCCGACTTTCATCCCACGCAGAGAGCGTGGGTGTTTTTGGGGAAAATACAGCGTGGGGCTTCCCGTCGGGTAAGCTAAAAAAATCAGTTTAAGATAGATGCAACCTTTCTGTTGATATTGAGTGTTGCCTCTAGTTGAGACTGCCCGGTTAATAATAAACCGACTTGGGGTTCACTCCAACGCACCATCCAACGGGGTTGTATGCCTAAAACCACAATTAAAACGGCTAAAATAAAGGCAGGAAGACGCTCAGACCACAAAACTTTTGGTATTTGCGACAATTCAGGGGTTAAGCGTCCAAAGAAAACCCTATTAACCATCAATAAAAAATAAACCGCCGTTAAGCCACTACCCACTAAACAAAGTAAGGTTTGTACTGGAAAAATAGGAAAACTACCCCTAAATACCAAAAACTCAGCAATAAAGCCCACCATCCCTGGAATACCAGCACTAGCCATCACCCCTAAAATCATTAAACTCCCTGTGATGGGTAAACCCCGTTGAGGGTTCAATAAACCCCGCAAAAAGTCTACATCTCGACTGCCTGTTTTCTGATAAACGATGCCAACTAGAAGGAATAACATGGCAGAAATTAAGCCATGACTAACCATTTGAAACGTCGCCGCAGTGATACTTAAACGAGTCGTTGCTGCTGCTGCCAATAAAATGTAAGCCATGTGAGCAATAGAAGAGTAAGCGACGACTTTCTTCATATCTTTTTGGACAATAGCACAAGAAGCCCCATATAATGCGCTAATCGCTGCTAAGGTTGCCAACCAAGGAGCTATATATATCCAAGCATCAAGAAATAAACCCACACCGAAGCGCAATAGTCCATAAGTCCCTAATTTTAACAACACCCCTGCCAACAAAACAGAAACCGGGGTAGACGCTTCAACGTGTGCGTCGGGTAGCCAAGTATGGAAGGGGAAAATAGGAATTTTGATGGCTAAACCAATAAGTAGGGGAGCCAGTAATAATAATTGAGTGGAAAGAGGTAAAGTATGGGAACGTAAAGGTTCATATTCAAACGTAGATGCACCTGAGAGCCATACTAAGCCTAAAAATGACGCTAAAACTAAAAATCCTGAAATAGCAGTGTATAAGAGGAATTTCATGGCAGCGTATCCCCGTTTGGCTCCCCCCCAAATGGCAATCAGAAAATAAAGGGGAATGATTTCTAATTCATAGAAGAGGAAAAATAAGAGAACGTCTTGTGCTAAAAATGCTCCTGAAACCCCACCATTCAAGATTAAAATGAGGGCATAATAAAACCTCGATCTCTCGATAGTTTGGCTAGTAGCATAAATAGCAATTAAAGTTAATAAACTGTTGATAAATAGGAGAGGAAAAGACAGCCCATCAACCCCTAGATGATAGCTTAAACCGATGCCTGGAATCCAAGCAGCATACTCACTAAATTGAATATTGGGATTATGAATATCAAATTTTAAAGCAATTACTAGAGTTAAAACCAATAAAATACCAGTAAAAGCAATCGCTAGAGAACGATAAAAATTGTTTGTTTGCTTCCCTGGTAAAAAAGCTATCACAATAGCTCCTATTAACGGTATAAAAATTAAACCACTAAGCATGATTAAATTTTATTCTCCTAGATAAATAAAATGGTTAGGTAACATAAATAGAGCATCTATTTAGTAGAAATAGGGATACTTAACTAAAAAAATTTGACCAAAACTCAGTCATTAATGACCATTGGTCACTCAATATAAACCACAATAAAACGCCAACACCAATTAAAATGGTTAGTACATAAAATTGTGATTGACCTGATACATTATACTTCAAAGCATTTCCACCAAAAATAGTGACTAAGCTAATTAAATTTACTGCACCATCAACAATATAGCGATCAAACCAAGCAGCTAAACTGGCTGTACGAGCAACAACGGCAACAACAGTGAACTCATAAACCTTATCCAAATAAAAGTCATAGGCAAACAAATCTTGGAGAAAGCGTAAATAAAGATTAGTCAGTCTTTCCCAAGCACGACGAATAGGACGGAAAACTCCCACTAAACAACCTAAGAAACCTGACAAAATTAACAGGGGAATTGCCCATTGAACGGCTAAGGAATTATTATTGGCAATGGGGTTGACTTGCGATAACCATAACGGCCAACGAATGGGTGCTAAGGGTGCAATTAAGATTAAAATAGTTAATGTTACCATAGGAAAAGCCATCGGCCAGGCAACTTCAGGCGCGCGACGAGTTTTCTTCTGAGGTGTGCCCAGGAAAACAGAGCGAAAAATACGAGTTAGGTTAAAGGTACATAAGCCATTAACAAAGACTAAAATGGCTAATAACCATAAAGATACATTGAAAGAGCCATCAAACCATTTTGCCCAAGTCCAAAACATTCCCATCGGCAGTAAGGCTACCATACTAGCAGAGCCAACCACGAAAGCAGTGGTGGTGGCGGGCATTCTCGACCATAAACCCCCCATTTCCGTAATATTCTGGTCACTGGTGGTTAAAATGGCTGAACCGGCACTCATGAATAATAATGCTTTGGCGATCGCATGGGTAAATACCAACAAGAAGGCAATATCCACATGGCCTAACCCTACCGCAATAAACACCAACCCTAAATAAGCACTGGTGGAATGACATAAAGCCCGTTTAATATCAATTTGAGCCATTGCTATCAATGACGCGCCAATAGCGGTGACAGCACCTAAAACAATTAAGACATCTGAAGCAACAGGGGATAAGGTAAATACAGGTTGCAGCTTAATTAATACATAAGCACCAGCCGAAACCACGATAGAGTTTCGCATAATACCGGCTGGATTAGGCCCTTCCATAGCCTCATCTAACCACAAATTTAAGGGAAATTGAGCGCATTTACCTGTAGGTCCAGCAATTAGGGATAAACCGATTAATGTTGCTGTTAATGGGGCAACAGGGTTGGTTAAGGCCCAATTTTCTAGTTGTGAAAAGGTTAATCCTTCTCCGTAACTGGATAAAGCCACTAACCCCATTAATAAAATAATATCCCCAACCCGTTTGGTTAAGAATGCGTCTCTTGCTGCGGTGACAACTAAAGGTTGAGCATACCAAAATCCAACTAAGAGATAAGTGGATAGGGTTAAAATTTCTAAAAGTCCGTAACTGAGTAATAAAGAGTCACTTAAAGCAATGCCCCCTAATGCTGCTTCAAATACTCCCATTAGTCCAAAAAATCTGGCTAAAGACCAATCTTTTTCCATGTAGCCTAAAGCGTAAATTTGGGACAGAAGACTAATACCAGTAATTAACTCCAATGCCCCTAAACTAACAGGAGATAACTCTACTGATAAGAACAAATCTAAATCAGCAACACTCAACCATTTAAACACTAATTGTTCTGCTTTTCCTTGCCAAATTAAACTAAAAGCAATGCTGCCATGAACAAAAGAGAATAAAGTCATCAAGAGGTTTAAATAGGCTGCTGGCCGAGGACCTGTCTTTTTAATAATGCCCAAAGACCAAGGCAATGTTAATAACGCGCCAATTAAACCATAAAACGGAATAAACCAACTACTATGCAACAAAAAATTATTCATTGAAATAGTAACCCATTAAAAAATAAAGTAAATCGTAAGCATTTGAATACACCTAAATTAATTAAATAAAATTAATTTTTAGAGTTTTTCCCTCACAAAACACATCTAAAATATGCTTCAAAACCATGAATATTGTATCTCATAAGCACAGTAAATACTAGGTACACAATCATTTAATAATATCCTCTTAAGGGTATTTTTTTTATCACTTAACTGCTCAATTATTTCCACAAAGAATAAACAAAATATTCCTCTAAAGTATCTATAAAATATCATATACAACCCTCTTTTTTTTCTCAATCACCATAGTTTTTTTGTCAGTATATCATAAAAATCTCTTGATTTTATTCTCATAAATCATGGCTGAAAAGTCAATTATTAAAAGTTTGTAAAATTATCTTGACAAAATGACGTATAATGTTTCTATCGCAACTTAATATCACTTAATATCTTTGTTTATGATGACGATAGCAGAACAATTTCCCTGGTTAACTGCGATCATATTACTACCTCTGGTGGCTTCTGTGCTCATACCTCTCATACCTGCTAAAGAAGGTAAGCAGGTACGCTGGTATGCCCTAGGAGTAGCGATCGCTGATTTTGTTTTAATGTGTTACGTTTTTGTCCAGAACTATGATCCGAGTAAATCAGGCTTTCAACTGGTAGAAAAATATGATTGGTTGCCAACATTAGGACTAAGTTGGACCGTCTCTGTAGACGGTATTTCTATGCCTTTGGTTCTTTTAGCGGGATTGGTAACAACCCTTGCCATGTTTTCAGCTTGGCAAGTGGATCATAAACCTCGGCTGTTTTACGTGCTGATGTTGATGTTATATGCAGCACAAATCGGGGTTTTCGTTGCCCAAGATGCACTACTCCTATTTATTATGTGGGAATTAGAACTGGTTCCTGTCTATCTTCTCATCTCTATTTGGGGAGGCAAGAAACGGCAGTACGCAGCCATGAAGTTCTTACTATATACTGCTGCTGCGTCCATCTTTATTTTAGTAGCAGCTTTAGCAATGGCATTATACGGAGGCAATAATATTACCTTCGATCTCGTCGAACTTGGGTTAAAAGACTATCCCTTGGGACTTGAATTATTATTGTATGCAGGATTATTGATTGCCTTTGGGGTCAAGTTAGCCATATTTCCCCTTCATACTTGGCTTCCAGACGCTCACGGAGAAGCATCAGCACCTGTATCCATGATTTTAGCCGGTGTTCTTTTGAAAATGGGTGGCTACGGATTAATTCGTCTCAATATGGGACTCTTATCTGATGCTCATATTTACTTTGCCCCTATATTAGCTACCTTAGGAGTCGTCAATATTGTCTATGGAGCGTTAACTTCCTTTGGCCAGACGAATATGAAACGTCGTTTAGCCTATTCCTCCGTGTCTCACATGGGGTTTGTTCTTTTGGGCATCGCTTCTTTTACCGACTTAGGAATGAGCGGAGCAATGTTACAAATGCTCTCTCATGGTTTAATTGCCTCTTTGCTATTCTTTTTAGCAGGAGTAACTTACGATCGCACCCATACCCTAGCCTTGAACGACATGGGAGATATTGGCGAGAAAATGCCCAAAGTCTTCGCCTTATTTACCGCCGGAGCTATGGCTTCTTTAGCCCTGCCTGGAATGAGTGGTTTTGCCAGCGAAATAGCTGTTTTCCTCGGTGTTACCAGTAGCGATATTTATAGTTCTGCTTTCCGTACTGTTATGATCTTTCTCTCAGCCGTAGGATTGATACTCACGCCTATTTATTTATTGTCCATGCTACGACAATTATTTTATGGCACTGGGAAGATTCCTGTCTGTGTTGTGGGAGATACCGCAAAACGCAAAGATTATCAGGATAACTCCGAAGCTGTCTGTTTTGGAACCAACTGTGTTTTACCAGAGCAAGCCAAGTATAGCGATGCCAACTCAAGGGAAGTGTTTATCGCCCTTTCTTTCTTGGCTTTAATTGTTGCCATTGGGTTCTATCCTAAATTAGCCACCCAATTATATGACGTTAAGACCGTTGCTTTAAATACACAAGTTCGTCAGTCTTATACTCAAATCTCTCAAACCAACCCCAAAATTTACGCTGAGGGTTTCTTATCTCCTCAAATTACCACTCCGGAGGCTTCTTCTGTAGTAGCAACCATCAAGTAAAACATGAGATAAGTTTCCAGGTATGAATTATCAAAGCATGATTCAACAATTTATTTATCTATGATAATTAGACCGGTTTAGGAGAAGAAAGAGGTTGTTATAACAACCTCTTTTTTGTTTCTCTGTTATCAATAATTTTAGTTATTTATATTAGGAGATTAACAAAGTTTGATTTTTGTTATATTTCTGATAACAGTCCACAAAAAGGTTATGATAGTAGTGATAACATTACTTTTAACAAAAAATATATCGACTTGGAATCAATATACCAGTAAAAAAAAGGAACCTTAGTGGAGGTAGAAGTTAGAGAAAGATATGGACAGTATTCTGCAACAGAAATCTTTATTCTTGAACAAGAAGAAGAAATGATTGAAAAAGAAAATGAAGAACGAGAATATGAAGAGTGACATCCTCCCCAACTAAATCGAGCGATTATAGTTGGGGCTTCCCGACTCACGACGGGATATTTCTGCCCACAGAGGGATATTCCCCCTACGCCAGTTATCTAGATTACTCATCCCC
>JASJEA010000229.1 GCA_030064935.1 Crocosphaera sp.
AAAGATTTTATTCTTGTTAATGCTTGTCCTTTTCTTAAAGATAATTTTTGCTGTTCTTTTTCTATTTTTTCGGCTAATTTACTATCATTAATATCAAGGTTGATAATATTTTTTAAAACATCTTTATCATCAGAATTGAAACTAATAATTTTGATACCTAAATTCGTTAATTTTTGATAATTATTCTTGACAACTTTCCAAGAATCTCCCAATTCTTCTAGTTTACGAATTACGAGATAATTAGGGGTAGTTTGATAACAGTCTTCGAGTAATTGTTCTAATTCATATCTAGCTCCTAAATCATGATAAATTCTATCTATTTTTAACTGATCAACGACAATTTTTAAATATGCTTCTAGTAAGGGTTCACTATAAAAATAGGCAAATACTATCATCGATATGATTAAAACTATGAAAAAATAATTTGAGAACCTGGGGCATTAATCTTGATAGAAAGTACCTGATGATTAGCAAAAACCTCTGCTAATTTAGGATGTACTTCTGGAGGGGCAAAAAATAACATAAAGCCTCCTGCTCCTGCTCCTAATAGTTTACCACCCCAAGCACCTGCATCTCTACCTAATTGATAAAGATGATCAATTTCTGGATTAGAAATGACCGTATCTAAACTCCTTTTAGCTACCCAAGCTTCATCTAGTAATTCCCCAAAAGCAGAAAGACATTGATGACTGTTAAGAATATTCCAACCCTTATCAACCATTTTCCTCATTTTTTTCAAGGTTTCTGTATTATCTGCAACCCGTTTTAATTGTTTTTCTACTACTTGGGAAGCCCGCCTTTTAATACCTGTAAAAACAATAAAAATATGTGATTCAAATTCAGCCAATCTTTGTGGCGAAATATCGACACGATTAACAATAATGTCTTCTTCTGTTCTAAACTCAACTAGGTTGAATCCTCCCATGGCTGACATTAATTGATCCTGACAACCAACTCTGTCATTAACTAGATTACGTTCGACATAAATGGCTTCGTATGCTAAATCTAAAGGTCTAACAAATTCTCCTTTAAAACTATGCAATGCTTGCAGTAAAGACACGGTAAAAGCTGAGGATGAACCCAACCCTGTAAATGCAGGTAAGTCTGCTACATTATGTAGTTCAATGTCTTTATCTAAACCGCAAAATTTGAGACATTCGCGATACACTTTGTGTTCAATGGAATCAACGGTTTTCACTAACTCAACTTTACGATAAGATACTCGAATTAAGTAGTCAAATAAATGACTGGGAAAGGGACTAGCGGTGACATAGGAAAATTTATCAATTGCTGTGGCTAAAACAGCCCCTCCATGATGTAAAAAATACTCTGGATAGTCGGTCCCACCTCCAAAAAAACTAATTCTAACAGGGGCACGTGAAATTAACATAATTCTATTAGTTTTGTAAAGTTTTGTTTGATGAATGCTTCAGCCTGGGGTAAAGTTTCTGGGGTTCCAATATCTAAGAAAGGGGCTTCAATCGGATGAACTTTGATTTTGATATTTTGTTGAAGTAGGGTAGGAAAAATATCATATTCAAAGCTGAGGGGAAACTTCGATGGAAAATGCTCTAAAGTTCTATTACGAAATAAATAAACGCCTCCATTAATAACACCTTGTCCCGCTTTTTTTTCCGCAAAGTTTAATAGGTTGTGAGACTGATCAAATGATAGGGAACCATAACGAGAGGCATCCTCTACTGATACCCCTAAAATGACACAACCGACTTCTTTATCGTCTAAATAGTTTACTAATTCCTGAAAGTTAGCCACAATTAAGGAATCCCCATTGATAACTAACCATCCTTTGCAAGATAGATTAGTTTGTTGTACTGCATTGACAAAACCTCCTGCTGTTCCTAAAGGTTGTTCTTCTTGACAACAGTATATGTCTACCCCATCGACTTGATGGTTTTTGAAATGTTCCTCAATCACGTTCCCTAAATAACCAGTTGATATAATTTCTTGGGTAATTCCTTGTTGTTTAAGATAACGTATTATCCACTCTAAAAAGGGCTTATTGGCGACGGATGCCATGGGTTTAGGAATATTAGGAAGTAGGTGTTTTACCCTTGTCCCATATCCTCCTGCTAAGATTACTGCTGCAATATCATTCATGGACATATTTTAGTACAATATTAATATTTTTACTGCTGTTACATTAAAGCCAAAAGGAGTTGGTAGGGATCATTAATTAATTATCCTTACAGGTTATATCTCCAATCATTTTAGAGCAAATTTTTGGGAGTATTGAGTCGAATGGAAGCTAGGTTAAGTCATGCTTTAAAAGAATGGGATGTCACTGTTAATGCCCTGGAAAAAGGTAAGACTATTTTGCTGTTACGCAAGGGAGGAATTAGGGAGAGTCAAGGTAATTTTAAGATACAATACAACCCTGTTCTATTATACCCTACTTATGAACACCAAAAACCTGATCTATTACAACCAGACTATGCTTCCTTAGTCAAGTCGGTTTCATTGGGATGGCATCCTGAAATGATTTCTATTGGGAGTTGGGCAGAGATAACTGATGTTTTTAAACTCAAAAATTTATTGATAATTAAAGAATTATTCCCTGATCATATTTGGACAAATAACTTTGTCGAAGAACGTTTAAAATGGAAGTCAAATCAGCCTCTTTTTATTTTATTACTGCGAGTTTATTTATTTTCTGAAGCTGTAATAATTCCTTATCAATCAACCTATGGAGGTTGCCGTTCTTGGATTAAATTAGAAGCAAGTATTCCCTTGAAAGAAAGTAAGGTGGTAATAGAAGATAATAAATATTATCAAATAACTGCAAGAATTAGGCAGATCATTAAGAGAAGTTAAGAGGTATTTTCTGTTACAATAAAGAAGTTATCTTCTGATTTATTTAACTTATGTACTTATTAATTCCGGCAGCAGGAATGGGAAAACGGATGGGGAGTGATCGGAATAAACTTCTACTCACACTTTTAGGAAAACCCTTGTTAAGTTGGACATTATTAGCAGCAGAAGCATCTGAAAATATCACTTGGATTGGTATTATTGGACAATCCTATGATTTCCCTGAATTTAAAACAATTTTAGAAACTATTTCTATCAGCAAACCAATTAAATTTATACAGGGAGGAGACACCCGCCAAGCTTCTGTTTATAATGGTTTACAGGCATTACCTTCCGAGGCTAAAAGAGTATTAATTCATGATGGTGCTAGGTGTTTAGCCACAGCAAAATTATTTGATAGATGTGCTGAAGAATTACTCACGTGTCAGGGACTTATTGCGGCGATTTCTGTTAAGGATACCATTAAAGTTGTTGATAGTAATCAATTGATAAAAGATACGCCTAACCGTTCCCATTTATGGGCGGCACAAACGCCTCAAGGTTTTGAGGTTAACTTATTAAAACAATGTCATGAAAAAGGCTGTCAACTAGGATGGGCAGTAACGGATGATGCAGCTTTGTTTGAAAAATGTCAATTACCTGTCAAAATTGTTGAAGGAGAAGAAACCAATTTAAAAGTAACAACTCCTGTGGATTTAGCGATCGCAGAATTTATCCTTAAGCAGCGTATTAACAAATCATTTGATTGAAAATTACAACTGTTCTTTAATAGCCACTCCATCTCTCTTAATAATGTAACCAGGTACACCAACAACAATAGCATTATCAGGTACATTTTTAACAATTACAGCATTAGCTCCTACGGTAACATTATTACCAATAGTAATGCTACCAATTACTTTGGCCCCGGCTGTAATTCTTACATTATCACCAATTTTAGGTCTTCCTGTTTTATCTTTATGACCAATAGTAACTTGTTGATTAACCCAACAATTTTCTCCCATATCTGCCATAATAATTGTACTAAATCCGTGCTGAATAAATAATCCTGCGCCAATATGACAAGAATTATCCAAAAAAAAGTAGGGGCATTCTGGATAAAATATTTTGATTAAATACATGAAAAAACGCCCTAAAAAGTTACCTTTAAATAAGCGAAAATAGTACAAATTCCTAAATTCTTTTGCCTCTTTTAAAAGGGCAAGTAGTTGAACTTTTGTGGAACGATTCTCCCAAGATAAACAATCCTGCCAACGGTTAATATCAGCGATAATAACATCTTTTTCACTGGTTAATATAAAAGGAATGAGAAGAGGGGATGTCATCAAAATTCCTAAATAAAATAAAATTTTTCTAAGAAAATTTTTCATCTTTAGCTTACAATTAGAATTGAGGTTGATGATTAGATTAATCCATCTTATCATCAAACTACCCTTCAAATTCATTCTTGTTATCAATTGTTATGTCAAATCCTAACCAGAGTTTATTAAATAACTCTTCTTTTATGCCTAAAATATCTGTGGTTATTCCCATTTATAATGGGGAAGAAGACTTAGATGATTTAATTAAATGT
Source organism: Crocosphaera sp. (assembly GCA_030064935.1). GTDB lineage: Bacteria > Cyanobacteriota > Cyanobacteriia > Cyanobacteriales > Microcystaceae > Crocosphaera. The sequence continues at coordinate 4,403 of JASJEA010000229.1, forward strand.
CTTTATCAACAAACCTATCCCAGAAACAAAATAGAATACCTTTTAGTCAATAATAATAGTAGTGATTATACGGTGGAAATTTTAGAAAAAGCAGCCCTAGAAGCTGAAGAAGAAGGAATTATTTTAAAAGCCTTACATGAGAATGGAATTCAAAGTTCTTATGCTGCTCGTAATCAGGGAATTCGTCAAGCAACTGGGGATATTATAGCTTTTACTGATGCTGATTGTCGTCCCATTCCTGAGTGGATAGAAGAATTAATTGAACCTTTTGTTGATGATAAAATTGGTATTGTTGTCGGAGAATTGACGGCATTACCTGGTAATAGTATCCTGGAAAAATACGCTGAAAGATATGGAGTAATGTCCCAAAAATTTTTATTAGAACATTCTTTTTTACCCTATGGACAAACAGCAAATTTAGCTATTCGTAAAAATATTTTCAATAAAGTTGGTTTATTTCGTCCCTACTTAACTACCGGAGGAGATGCTGATATTTGTTGGAGAATTCAACAAGAAACAAACTGGAAATTAGCCTTTGCTATTAAAGCAGTGATTCGTCATCGTCATCGTTCTAATTTGAAAGAATTGAGCAGTCAATGGCGACGTTATGGTACATCAAATCAATATTTACATCAATTATACGGTGTTGATTTAATGAGAGAGTTTACTTCAAAAGAAATATTATATCGTTTGGCAAGATGGCTAATTAAAGATATTCCTAGGGATACCCTAAAACTGATTCAAGGTAAAGGAAGTCCTATTGATATTATCAAAATGCCTATTGATTTATTTAGTTTCTATGCAAGAAATCAAGGACAAAAAAAATCACAACTGCCTGAAAAAGCTAAAGAAATTGAATGGCTATAATTAATTATTTTCATTAATAAACTCATAATAATCTTTAATGGCTTCGGTATTCTGAGACTTAGAAAGGATGTATATTCCACCCTCTCCACCTCTGCCAATTCTTAAATCTTCGTCCAGATAAGTAATCTTAAATTGAGGGGTTTTGCGTTGAGTATTATTTACAGGAATAACTTTAAAAGGGTCAAGTTTTGGAGTTTTAAAATTGGCAATTTTATCAATAGCAAGATAGCGTTTTTTAAAGTCAATATTTAGGGTGTGATTGGGCAAGGAGGATAAACCATCTCTAGCTGCTTCAAAAATAGCAGTAACCAAAACATAACCAGATATAAAACTGAATTGATGGCTAACAAAAGCTTGATTAAAAAAAGCTTTTTGGGCAAGATCAATAACTTGATAAACTGCCCCCATTTGCAACCCATATTTAAGAGAAGAAAGACGACGAATTTCTCCTGCTGTTGAATAATTTAATTGCCAAATACCATCAAGTAATTGGGGAGAATGAAGGAGAGGATAGAGGTTAGGATTTAGGGACTCTAAAGATTCAATTAAGGTATCAAGCCTTGGTTTAATTTGAGGACTAAGTTTAATATCTGTAATGGGAGCATTTTTTTTAATTTTTTTCTTATTTTTTTCTGAATCTATTATTGTCAAAATTTCTTGTTTGATGGTTGATATTTTTTCCATGATAATCATATTTTGTGAGTTCATTCACAATTTATTATAGCAATAAGCAAACTCAAAAAATATAATATAAAGAAAAGCGTTAAAACCACGAGTATTGAAAGATTAAATAATAACTGAAGACATAGTTAATCTCGTCTAGTTAGAAAAAGGTTTCCAAGCCTCCTCTTTCAAGGCGATGAAAAGCGGTCGAGGGATGGAGAGATATCCTCGCCATATCCAATGGACCAAGAGGAGAAGAATTTTCCTTGTTTCAAGCCTCCAACTTAAGGGGTCGGTAATTCGCGCATTCTGATTGACCATTGCCCTTTCATCGGCTTTTAACCCATTCTTGAATCAGCCTTTACGCTTCCCTGCTAGGGTGTAGGGGATAGTTATTTAGTTATTTAAGAGTCAATTGAATGGTTAGACATTTTTCCGTCAACTCTAACGAAATGGTAGACAAGGCAGATAGGTTGATGAGTGCAGCCTCGAATCGTTATCGTGTGGTGGTACAAGTGTCTAGGCGAGCAAAACAGTGTCGTTACGAAGACACTCAAAATGCCGAGGTTCCGATGATGAAACCAGTTATCCGAGCCGTGTTGGAGATGTCCGATGAATTTACCGAACCGGAAATTTTAGGGGATGAAGTCAACTACCTCGATTCGCTATCGCTGAAATAGAGGCTTGAGGAATCCCTAGCAATAGGTTCACGGTACTCAAGGTAACAGTTGATTAGGGCGTAGAGATTTGGTGAGGTGACACGGCTAAATATTTCCC
>JASJEA010000230.1 GCA_030064935.1 Crocosphaera sp.
AAAGCGCGAGCAATGGTAAGTTTTTCTTCAACCGTTAAACTAGCACCTGGGGACTGTTCCCCGTCTCTGAGGGTGGTATCAAATATGATAATGCGATCGGGTTGATTGCTCATAACAACGACTTAAGGAGATTTCATCAAGGACAAAATTGCTATTATTCTATTATATCTTGTTGGTTTGGAAGTTAGTAGAAAAACCTAAAAAACTGTGAGCGAGAGTTAGCCAGTCTGTTTTAAAGGCTGGCAAGAGAGAACATTTATCGGGGTTCGATACCTCGATCATTGACAACAATTTTGTCAATTAGCCAAAAAATAGATATACTTGAGGATGTCTAATCTACACCTGGAAACAGGCTCAAAAACTAAAGAGCGAAGCCCATCGCTCTAGCTAGTGGAGATATGCGTCCCTAGATTGCCCCAGACAATCAACAATGCTAAGAAGCTAGAAACGGGTAGAAAAGTTTTCTTGAGTGTTTCTTTCATTCTGGGGACACCCCGGAATTAAACACTCGCTTTATGGATAAAAATCCGATACATTGCAGTCGGGGGACGTGCCGTTGCAAGGCACTTGTCCAACCGACCAAGAGAAACAGCCGACGGATAGTCGGTGGTGCTGACTGGGGAGGTATCTTGACGGGGGTATAATAGATGGTAACATTTGTGTATCTAGAAAAGACCGACGAAACAGTAACACCCTATGGTGAGGTAGGTAAACCTGCGCTTGATAAGCTTGGGTAAAAGTCTCACAACCGTGTATTGATTAAAGTAGACAGTTCAAATCAATATGTATTTTTTATTGGAAGTTGGTACAGAAGAATTACCCGCAGATTTCATTGAGGGTGCGATCGCTCAGTGGGAACGGATTATTCCTATTAGTTTTCAGGACAACTTTTTGACTCCAGACTCTATAGTTGTATATGGCACACCTCGAAGATTAGCAGTCTTAATTTCTGGACTTCCAGAGCAACAAAAGGATAGAGAAGAAGTCGTAAAAGGTCCTCCAGCCAAGGCGGCTTTTAAAGAGGGAAAACCGACAAAAGCAGCCGAAGGTTTTGCCCGTAAACAAGAAGTAAACCTTGAAGATTTAGAAATTCGTCCTACAGATAAAGGAGACTTTATTTTTGTTGAAAAGACAATTAAAGGACGAAAAACGAGCAAAATTTTAACCGAATTAATTCCTACCTGGATTAATAACCTAGAAGGCAGAAGGTTCATGCGTTGGGGCAATGGAGATTTAAGATTTTCTCGACCTATTCGCTGGTTAGTTGCTTTATGTGATGCAGAAGTCTTGCCCCTCGAAATCCTTAACAGAGATAGCAGCATTACCAGCGATCGCTTCTCCAGAGGACACAGAATTTTACATCCTGATACAGTTAGTATCTCCCAAGCATCTGACTATTTAGAAACCTTACGAGCCGCTTACGTAGAAGTTGATCCTCAAAAACGTTATCAAATAATCAAAAAAGATATCAAAAACATTGCCAATGAATTAACAGGAAAAGCAGAAATTACTGAAGATTTACTCAATGAAGTAATTAATTTGGTCGAATATCCAACTGCCATTGCTGGTAATTTTGATCAAGAATTTTTAAAGCTTCCCACTGAAGTTATTACGACAGTGATGGTGAAACATCAGCGATATTTTGCAGTTAAACAATCTGACGAAAAATTGTTACCCAACTTTATTACTATTGCCAATGGTGATCCTAATAAAAGGGAGATTATTGCTCAAGGAAACGAAAGAGTTATTAGAGCTAGGTTAGCAGATGCTCAATTCTTTTATACCTCTGATTGCGACGATCCCTTAGATAGTTACTTACCGCAATTGGAAAACGTTACATTTCAGAAAGAATTAGGTACCATGCGCGATAAGGTGGATCGTATCATGGATATGGCACAACAGATATCAGAACAGTTAGAAATTAGCGAAAAACAACAAGAAGAAATTGAAAGTACGGCCCTATTATGCAAAGCTGATTTAGTAACACAAATGGTCTATGAATTTCCTGAATTACAGGGAGTCATGGGTCAGAAATATGCAAAAGTGAGTGGAGAATCAGATGAAGTAGCTCAAGGTATTTTTGACCATTATTTACCCCGTGGAGCGGATGATATAATGCCTCAATCCTTAACGGGACAAGTGGTAGGAATTGCTGATCGTTTAGATACCTTAATCAGTATTTTTGGCTTGGGAATGATACCCACTGGTTCGGGAGATCCTTTTGCTCTGAGACGGGCCGCTAATGGGATTATTATGATCACTTGGGATGCTCAATTACCCATTAATTTATCCCAACTTTTGTCTCAAGGTTGCGATGCTTTTGTGTCAGCCTATTCGTCTAAAAATTCTCCCTTAGAAGCTTTACAAACCTTCTTTATTCAACGAATACAAACCTTATTACAAGATGAATTAAACATCGATTATGACTTAGTTAATGCGGTACTAGGAGAAGTGGATGCTGATTACACGGAAAGAGCCTTACAAAACCTTTTAGATGTTAAAGATCGCGCTCAATTTTTACAAGAAATTCGTCGGAATGGTTTGTTAGAGCAAATTTATGAAACCGTTAATCGTTCAACCCGCTTAGCTGCTAAAGGAGACTTAGGCTACGCAGAGTTAGATCCCAGTCAAGTAGTAGATAAGGAGTTATTTGAGAAGTCTTCGGAACAGGGTTTATATGATAAACTAATAACTTTAGTATCTCAAACAACTGTAGCTCAATCTGATAGAAACTACCAACTCTTAGTTGAGGGGTTATTAGATATTGTTCCTGTGGTCAATCAGTTTTTTGATGGAGAAGACAGCGTTTTAGTCATGGATGAAAATAAGGAAATAAGAAAAAATAGATTAAATTTGCTGGGTGTTCTTCGGAATCATGGTAGAGTTTTAGCTAATTTTGGAGCCATTATCAAAAATTAATTTACGAAAGAATTTTTACTAATAAATCTCCAGGGATTGAGTTGTATAGTAGGAAAAACGTCGACTGTTTCAGCTAAAGTAAAGTGATAGGAATGTTAGCATATTGTTCACTCGCGGCAAAAATAACAAGCAGGATGCTTGTACTCCGTGAAATATAATGCACTCTCATTGACTGAAACAATCCACTACAATTCTCTCAAGATTCACTTTACAAACAGTCTCTTATCAGTATTTTAAACATATTAACCTATCTGCAAGAACAAAATCCTCCTATTATTCATCGAGATATTAAACCCAGTAACATTCTTCTTAGTAACCCGTTAGGAAATCATCTAGGGGATATTTATTTAGTTGATTTTGGTGCAGTACAAACTGTCTTAAATAAAGAAGCTGGTACTATTACAATTGTAGGAACTTATGGTTATATTCCCCTAGAACAATTTAGTGGACAAACAACGTTATCATCTGATTTATATAGCTTAGGAATGACCTTAATTTATCTATTAACAGGGATATATCCTGCTGATTTACCTCAAAACAATGGTCAAGTAAAATGAGATTAGTCGTCCCTTTTCACAATGGTTAGAAAAGATGACTTACCCATATCCAGATAAAAGATTTGAGTCTGCACAAAAAGCATTAAATTCTCTACAATCAGAAGAAAAGAATAAAGGTTATTTCCTTGATATGCGTCCTAATGACACTAAAGTACAATTATATAGGGATGAAAATGAACTCAAAATTATTACTCCTGAATTTCATCATTTAGGTTGTTGTGTGTATCTATTTTTAGGAATTCCTCTAACTTATGTTTTAGCAACATTGACTGGTGGCTTTGTTTTTCTCATATATTTTGTTTTATTGCCTGTTGTAGTAGGTTTACTAAATAGTTACGAGTTTAGATTTCTTAGATATCATAAAATTTTGTCAATAAATAAAAGTAAAAACACAATTGGTGTTGCTTTTGGTACAGGGAGAAAGAATGCTTGGGCAATCCAAAAATATCACAAAACATCCCGCGTACAAAATATTAATCTCCTCGCCTATAATCCAGGTTATGAGTTTGATAGTTATGTAGATTCCAGGGGAAAGCAACATAACCGAAGCAAAGTCACCATTCCTCCCAAGTTATCAATTTATGCAGGGAGTTTTGAATATTATGTAGGTAGTGTTAGACTCTCTAAAGCAGAATATTGGTGGTTAGCACAGGAATTAAGTGATTTTTTAGGCTTGGAAGTAAAAATCATTTATCCTACACCTAAAATGCCTCCAGAATCAAGTTGTGGCGGATGTTAATTTTTAATATAGTATGGAATTATTATGACACCGGAAGAAACTCAATTATACCAGCGTATTTGTCAGTTTGAAATAGATGATAGTTTAGCAGCCTTTCCCTTTTCTGCTAAACTATCATGGGAATATCAATGGTCTGGAATTTACACCTATCGAGTGATTCAAGAGTATAAAAAATTTCTCTTTTTAGTAATGGTTGCTAATCAAGAAATCAGCCCTTCTACGGCTGTTGATCGTGCTTGGCATTTACACTTACTATACACTCAATCTTATTGGGATGAGTTATGTGGTAAAGTCTTAAAGAGATCATTGCATCATATTCCAGGATTAGGAAGAAAAGAGGATGGTTTAAAATATTATTATCAATACTGTCAGACGTTAGATATTTATCACAAGTATTTTGGAATGCCTCCTGATAATATTTGGAACCCTCCTAAATATAAAGGGGAAAAGATATCATTTCAATGGGTTGATCGAGAAAAATATTGGATTATTCCTAAACCTACGTTTAGTAGATCCTATTTCCATTATCTATACAAAAAGGAACAGCAATTTTAGCCACATTTTTGAAACTTTAAAGTTGCTAACCAACTAAACTTATTTTTGATCCTTGCTTAGTTTTATACACTTCAATCCGATGTTGAAATGCCTCCTTAAATTGTGGCATATGGGTAACAGCTAAAATGCAAGAAAAATCAGAAGAAATAGCATTAATTGCTGCTATCAAACGTTCACATCCTTCTGCATCCTGAGTTCCAAAACCTTCATCAATAATCAACATTTGTAACGTCGTTCCTGCTCTTTGTGCTAACAATTTAGCGAGGGCTAAACGAACAGAAAAATTTATCCTAAATCCTTCACCCCCTGAGTAGGTTTCGTAAGCTCGACTCCCTTTAGCATCAGAAATAATAATATCTAAAGTATCGATCATCTTAGCAGATTTTTTGCGAGAACTGCCACTTTTCCCTGTTTTTTGTGTAACAAATCTAATATGAAATTGATTCTCTGTTAATCGAGATAAAATTTGATTAGTTTCTGCTTCTAATTGTGGTAAAACATTTTCAATCATTAATAATTGAATTCCATTTTTACTAAAAGCTTTACTCAATTCTGTATACACCCGATATTGCTTAGACACCTGTTCAAATTGCTTCTGTTGTTCTTCTTTGTCTTTTTTTAAGTTTTTGATTTGAGCTAAAAATTGTTCTATTCTTCCTTTTTCACCTAGTAAATTATCTAATTTTTCTCTTTGTATTTTTAGTTTTATTTCTAATGTTTTAATTTCTTCTGTATGATCTTCAATGGTTGCTAACTGAGTTGATAATTGTTGTATAAATTTTTCGTTATCTTTTTGTTCTTCCTGATTATTATTGATTTTAAGCTCAATATTTTTTAACTGTTGTTGTAGTTGAGGATATTGTTCTTTTTCTCCCTGTAACTTTTGATAATCAATAACACAAGATTGTGATTTACGAATATAATTAGAGATTCGTTGATGATAAGCTCGATCATAATTTAAATTGCTTAACTCTTGTTCTATTTTATTTATTTCTTGTTTTAAATTTGAATTAGTTTCTAAGTTTTTTTGCTCCGTTTCTAATTGTTGTATTTTAGTCATAATTTCGGGTTTTTGTTTATCTATTTTATTTCGATTATTTTTAGCATCTTCTATTCTTGCTTGTTTAATTTCTGCCCATCGCAACTTATCAACCTCTCCCCTAGCTAAAGCATGACTTTGTTCATCGTAATTCAATTCTTCTAATCTTTTGTTAATGGTTTTAATCTCATTTTGTATATCTATTCCATAGGTTTCTGTGGCAATTAAATTTTCCAGATGTTCTTTTTCTTTCAGTAATTTTTTAAGCTTAATTTTAAATTCTCCTGCTTGATCAAGTTGGGCTTCTATTCGAGAGAATTCTTGTTGTATAAATCCTCCATTTTTTAAGCTGATTTCTAACTGTTTATCTTCACTTATTAATGATTTAATATCTCGTTTAATGACAGACATTTCTTCCTGTAAATACCAAATCTGTTCTTGAAGAGTTTGTTTTTGTTTCTGAGTATTATTAATAATATTTTGACGACGATCTTCATCTAACCCTTGTTCACATAAAGGACAATGAGAATCGGGATTATTCAATAAGTTTATTTTTTGCTGTAATTCTTCTATTTTTTCTGTATAGTTTTGTCTATTTAGAATTAACTTTTCCTGGCTTATCTTTCTTTCCTGAGATTTTTCTTTAATTCGTTTTTGATAAACTTTTTGATTATCAATTTCTTGTATTTTTTTATCTAATTCTAAAAGAGTTTGCCGTCTTTCTGAAGTTTTTTCTAACTCTTGATTATATTGACTTTCTAGGTTGGTAAATTGTTCTAATTTAGCTTGTAAATTGGCTTTTATTTTTTCCAAGTCTGTTTCTAAAGTTTGCTTTTGTTTCAGTAAAGGGGTAACTTGATGTTGTA
>JASJEA010000231.1 GCA_030064935.1 Crocosphaera sp.
ATTACTCACTGAAACCTACTCTCTTACGAGGTTTACTAGGCTGACTGGTACTTACCTTGCTAGGTCATACATCCATCTGTTTCCAGACACCCTGCCGATTCAGGGTTAGTCGTCACTTCCTGGGGGACCCCCAGTAGGCAGCCCTTAACGCTACGGCTTCATGCTAACACAATTACGCCTGTTAGGGCGGGGTTTTAGACCCATTATTTTCCGATAAATCATTTGGATTCTAACAAAAGATTTGATGGAGGTTCCCTATAATTCAAAATTGGCTTCAAACCATTCACGAGTCATGGGTTGCTCAATGAGTAAACCTTCTCCCCCTAACACCTGCAAGGGTTCTCCCGCAACCGATAACCAAACCGAAGCTTTAGGATCTAGACTGGTGGCGGTGTACAAGAGTTGGGCTAAACGTCCCCTCATAGATGCACTACCGCCTCCTGTGGTAAACTCAGAGGAGAGATTAAGATGAACTCCCTTGTCCTCTAATTTGAGGCTTAATAGTTTGGTTTCTGAGGGGATGGTGGTACTATAATCAGCAGTTTCAGGCCCAGATAGTAAACCATTGATAGCCGTTTTCAACACTTCTTGATCTTCGAGGGATTTTTCCAAATTTAGAGGACTCTCCTCTAAGGTTAAGCCATTGCTGCTGCTATTCAACCAGTAAATTTGACCCCGTTGTTCGATGTTGGTACTTTGCTGAATGTCGGTGGGCTTCGGGGGGATCGGATCAGGGGAATTTGTTAGGCTATTTAACGCCCACCAGGTTGTGACGGTTCCCGCAGTCACCATTGCAGCGATAATCCCTGCAATAAAGCCAATAGAGGAACGGGGTTGATGGTTACGATCGTGCATAATTATGTCCTCTTCACTGTTTTATTCTCACATGACGATTCTAGCTTAGATAACAGTTCCTTTTTTTGATGAAGATTTGATAATTATTCTGCTGATGGACTCAAGCGAAAAAAAGTCGCTATTTCTAACTGTTTCTCATCCATTTTTAAGTCTAAAATCCTAGCAATAAATCCTTGACTAGCCAAAATATCTAAATCGAATCTATCATTGATGCCAGCTTTTAAAAGATTGGTAAATCTTGAGGATAATTTTCTATCATTGAGACTGGCACTAATATCGGTTAAGTTGATTTTTTTTCCTTGTTGAACTTCAAAAGCGACTTCTGCTTCAATTTTCAAATTATTTGGAGGTTGTCCTTCTGATGTTGCTTGTTCTAATTCAATTTCTAGGGAGAGGCGATTTTCTTCCATAAAATTAAGCTGCAATTTCAAGATTTCAAATTGCGGTACTTGGTCTGGTAAGATGCTATCAATTAAATTTTTTAATTGGGATCGAACATTATAAGCTTCTAACGCTGCATTGAGATCATCTTCTTGAATAACCATGCGAACAGCCCCTTGCAGGGGCTTATTTAAAGAGGATTGTATATTTTTAATTCCTCTTGCTTGTTGAATTTGATTAAGATCAATATCAATTGAATCCGTTTCTAATTCAAAAGAATCGATTCTCAAATCTTCAATAATTTCAATCCCCCGACTAGCGATGCGAATGCGATCAATTTTGCCACCAATAGCTTGATAAGTTGGGGTATTATCTATCCTAACTGCTAAAGTTTCTACATCCGCAACTTGAGAGCGTAAGGCATCAGCTACTAACTTATCAGCGACTAAACCAACAGGAGAAAGAATGGTGATTAAACTAGACAAAAAAATTGTAAAAACTTCCATAATAATAAGCTAATTAAATTAATCTTGAGCGAAATTAAATTATCGTTAATTATCTAAGATCCACTCGGAACTTTTCTCTCCCAAATCCAAAGGAATACTAATGGCTTTTCCTAGACGGGGACGTTCTTTTGTTGTTTCTAAATAATTAATAATTTGTTGTTCACTTCCCCAAGCCGTAATATAACTGGCGATCGCATTCAGATGTTCAAAATATTCCTCTTCAGAGCGAGGAAAAGAAGCTTGTTCGAGATATTTCCACATAATTTGACAAAAAATTGTTCCTTTAATCTTTCTTAGCTGTATATCATAGGATCTCCCCCATTTACTATACAAAAGTTCTTGTAAGTCTTGTCCTGTCATAGTTTTTTGATCACTCCATAATTAAACAAGTTATTACTTGGTTATAACAAAAACTTGAAAATCGTAAACAAAGTCAATCAGAATGTAGAATTCAGAATTACCGACTCCTCAAGTTGGAGGCTTGAAACAAGGAAAATTCTTCTTATCTTGATCGATTGGATATGGCGAGGAAACCTCCCCATCCCTCCACTGCTTTTCATCCCCTTGAAAGAGGAGGCTTAGAACCCTTTTTTTCGTCAGTAGTAGCTGAAGGATATTAAGCCTGAGTTCGATATAAGAAAATTTGTAGACAACTAACTCAAATCAGCAGACTCAAAACCTCATTGTCTGCTTAAAAAAGGCATAACTCCTAACTCACGTTGGTAGCTTAGATCGAAGCCATTGAAATAATCGACTTAAACATTTAAAATGGAATTATATCGTTTCGGTGATACAAAAATAATGATGCAAAAGTTTGACTGGGAAAAACTCCAAAATGGTTCAGATATAAGGGGAGTTGCTTTAGAAGGAGTCGCCGATGAAACCGTTAATTTAACCCCTGAAATTGCTCAAATTTTAGGTCAAGCTTTTGTTACTTGGTTAAGTGATAAATTGGGAAAAAATTATTCAGAAATAACCATTTCTTTAGGTAGAGATAGTCGCTTATCGGGACCTTCTTTACTATCAGCAGTTACAGAAGGAATTACTCTATCAGGAAGTCAAGTTTATGACTTTGGTATTGCCTCTACTCCTGCCATGTTTATAAGTACCATTACACCAGAATTAAGCTGCGATGGGGCCATTATGTTAACGGCAAGTCATCTACCTTTTAATCGAAATGGACTTAAGTTTTTTACCAAAGAGGGGGGACTGAATAAAGGAGATATTAGTGATATTTTAAGTTTAGCCCAAAAAAATAATTTTTCAGAAGAACAAGAAAAAGGCAGCATAAAAAATCATGATTTTATTACTATTTATTCTCAACAGTTAGTTAAAAAGGTACGAGAAAGTGTTAAGCATCCAGAACACTTTGACACCCCATTACAAGGGTTAAAAATTATTGTCGATGCAGGTAACGGGGCAGGAGGATTTTATGCAGAAAAAGTTCTTAAACCCTTGGGTGCTGAGACATCAGGAAGTCAATTTTTAGAGCCTGATGGAACTTTTCCCAATCATATTCCTAACCCTGAAAATGAGAAAGCAATGCAGTCCATTTGTCAAGCTGTTATTGATAATAAAGCTGACTTTGGTATTATTTTTGATACGGATGTAGATCGGGGGGCGGCGGTTGATAGTTTTGGCAAACAATTGAATCGAAATCGCCTAATTGCTTTAATTTCTGCCATTGTTTTAAAAGAGCATCCAGGGTCAACCATTGTCACAGATTCTATTACCTCGGAAGGTTTAACTACCTTTATTGAAAAAGAACTAAAAGGAGTCCACCATCGCTTTAAAAGAGGCTATAAAAATGTTATTAATGAAGCCATAAGATTGAATAAAGAAGGTCAAGAATCCTGGTTAGCAATTGAAACCTCTGGTCATGGAGCGATGAAAGAAAATTACTTTCTTGACGATGGGGCTTATCTGGTAACTCAACTATTAATTGAATTAGCAAAATGTAAACAGCAAGGAAAAACATTAACAGATTTAATCACCAACTTAGAAGAACCACAAGAAAGTAAAGAGTTTCGATTAAATATTAAAACAGAAAACTTTAAAGACTATGGAAATCAAGTCATAGAAAAATTAAAAGAATTTGCCAAAGATCAAGATAATTGGCATCTGGTTCCTAATAATTATGAGGGGGTGCGAATTTCCTCTCAAGCAGTTGATGAAAATGGCTGGTTATTATTACGCTTATCTCTTCATGATCCAGTTATTCCCATCAATATAGAATCCAATATTTCAGGAGGAGTCCAAAAAATTGCCACTAGACTACTACAATTTTTAGAAAACTTTGAGGCCTTAGATTTAAGTACATTTAACCCCCCTGGCTAGAAATCCCCGATTAAGGCCCTGTCGTGAGTTAGAGAAGCTCTGCACAAAGTGCAAGCAATGCGCGTGGGGGGATCTCACGCTAAAATCTAAAATAACGATAAACAAGATAAACACTCCATGATTCCAACCGTTATCGAAACTTCTGGCCGTGGTGAGCGGGCCTTTGATATTTACTCTCGTCTTCTACGAGAACGTATTGTTTTTCTGGGACAAGAGGTAAGAGACGAAAACTCTAATTTAATTGTCGCTCAATTATTATTCCTCGAAGCAGAAGACCCAGACAAAGATATTTATCTCTACATCAACTCCCCTGGGGGCTCTGTTTCTGCGGGACTGGGTATTTTTGATACCATGAATCAAATTCGCCCCGATGTCTGTACCATTTGTATTGGTTTAGCAGCCAGTATGGGAGCATTTCTCCTCAGTGCAGGAACAAAGGGTAAGCGTATGAGCCTTCCCAACTCTCGCATCATGATTCACCAACCCTTGGGTGGGGCCCAAGGGCAGGCAACGGATATTGAAATTCAAGCCAAAGAAATTCTTTATCTCAAAGGATTGTTAAATAATCATCTTGCCAATCATACAGGACAACCCTTAGACAAAATAGCCGACGATACAGAACGGGACTTTTTCATGTCAGCAGAAGAAGCTCAAAACTACGGATTAATTGATCAAGTGATTAACCTTCGTCCTTCAGCCAGTAACCCACCAGAGGCCGTTAGCTAAGGGGAATGTAGAAGTTAGAATGCAGAATTTATAATTTACTTTTTGTCTTCATTCTAATTTGCTATCTACAGCAGTAGTTGTAATGCTTGAGAATTAACCTCTTTCAACCATTACGGTGGGATAGGCATTGTCCATCCCACCGTAGTTTTAGGTTATTCGGAATGTCTGAGAAAACTATCACTTAAAACTAAATCTTTAGCATCTAAACCAACACGTAGGGTTAGCTGAGAATCTAAGTCCCCTGTAGAAGAAGCTTCCACCAGGCCGATTCCTAAAACGGTTTGTAAGTGGTTTGCTGCTTCAAAGTCCCCCTTTTGGACTACGATTTCTGTTTCTCGCAATAATTGAGGAGAATCGCGGATAATATAAACATTTTTAATGTTTTGTTTGGCCAGATATTCCCTCACTTGATTCACTAACCCCGGATCGTCTGTCGCATTTTGTAGGGCAATTCTCACACGATTTGGAGAACGACGACGGGTGGATTGCCATTGAGGAGTAATACCAAAATATTGCTGCATGACCTGATCTCGTCCATTTTGAGAGACAACCCAATAACTAAGGTTGTCAAACTCTTCTGCCTGACTAAACCGCCCTGGTAACATCACCATTTGTACACGATCCCGTTCGATTTGTCGGCCAAAGTTAACCAAAGCTAAAATTTCTTCCCAGGTGAGGTTCGTATCGATATGTTTTTCTAATAGTCCTATGGCTTGAGGAATACGGGGGATAATAGTGGGGCTAGTGAGCCTTTGACGTAAGGCTTTGAGAAGGATTTGTTGTCGTTGAACCCGACCAATATCTCCATAGCTATCCTTACGAAAACGGGCAAAGTGTTCGGCTTCCTCCCCAGTAAGAATTTGTCGTCCCGCTTCTAGATCAATTTTCAGCTTTTGGGTTTTGTCCTCGTACTGCATATGGTAAGGAACAAACACTTCTACCCCTCCCACCAAGTCTACTAATTCGGTGAAGGCATCTGTTGTCACCCGAATATAGCGATCGACAGGAACATCATTGAGGGTTTTACTCAATACCCTAGCTGCTAACCCAGGGCCGCCGTGAACGTTAGCATCGTTGATTTTCGTGTAACCCACCCCTGGAATATGGACCCGACTATCTCTAGGAATCGACAACATTTTAACTGAATTATCAGCCGGATCGAATCTTAAGAGTAAAATGGTGTCGCTACGACCACTAAAACCGTCTAAACTGCCTGGAGAACTATCTAAGACTCGATCAATTCCTAAAACTAATAAATTCACAGGACGAGATAAACGATACTGAAGCAAGGTATTATCTGTCACTGAAGAAGATGTATCAGAGGAGTCTTCTTCGGCAACATTGATCCAAGGATTGGTAATCTTTTCGCTCAAAGGTAAAATTTTATCTGAGAGAGGAGTAAATAGGGTTA
This sequence comes from Crocosphaera sp., assembly GCA_030064935.1. Lineage (GTDB taxonomy): Bacteria > Cyanobacteriota > Cyanobacteriia > Cyanobacteriales > Microcystaceae > Crocosphaera. Next base: position 6,217 of record JASJEA010000231.1, read on the forward strand.
TACTCGCTCCAACTGTTGCGGAAAATACGGCAGTACAGCCAAACACCATGCCCCACAATAGACCTCTAAACAGGGGAGTTAATGGCTTTTTATTATTGACATTATTGGTTGCTCTCGTTGAAGAACGGTATTTTGTCTTTTTAGACTGACGAGAAACCGATTTTTTTTTTAAACCAGATCTGGGAGACACTCGCTCAACACTATTGGCCATACATACCTCAATACACCACACACAGAAGTTTAGACGTTAATCTTATTTCCTGCTTCAGTTTGGACAATTTGCCCACTGAATTCCTTTTTAAAGGATTACACTCATGTTGTTTAGAACTGTATTTCAGTCACGATGTTCCCTTGTTCGGATTTCGGAGTTCGGTAAGAAGACATTGGTTTCCCTCATGGTAGTGAGAAACGCTTTATTTGTTTTCTAGCAACCTGAGTTCGATGTAAGCAGGAGCCATAAATTCCTAAAAAATTAAGGATAATCTTGAGAAAAATAAACACAGGAATTCAAGCCAGTTAGTCTTAAAAAATACTAGCTA
>JASJEA010000232.1 GCA_030064935.1 Crocosphaera sp.
AATGCTTATGCTTTTAAATTAATGAGTTTATTAGAGAAGTCTAAAATTAATTTTGTTGCTAATCCTTTAATTAATATTACTCTCCAAGGTCGTACTGATACTTATCCAAAAAGGCGTGGTGTGACGCGAGTAAAAGAGTTATGGCAACATGGATTAAATGTTAGTTTCGGACATGATTGTGTGCAAGATCCTTGGTATAATTTAGGTACTGGTAATATGTTAGATGTAGCTTATATGGGTGTACATATTTGTCAGATGACAGGAATACCAGAAATTAATGCTTGTTATCAAATGATTACTAGGAATGGTGCAAAAACTTTAGATGTGGAGGATAGGTATGGAATTGAAGTAGGAAAACCAGGTAATTTGATAGTTTTAGATGCTAAAAATACCTTTCATGCAATTAGGAAACGGGCGACAGTAAAGTATGTATTTTCTCATGGTAAATTATTAGCAGAAACTACACCTACAAAAATAAAATTTGCAGCCTTTACATAAAAAATTTGAATGAAAAAGTGAGTGAGGAAAATTAACATGAAAAATATTGAAAAATATGTGGAATTAACGGCAGAATTAATCAATTTACCATTACAGTCAGAACATTTTTCAGGTGTAGTAGCAAATATGGAAAGAATAGCAGCGATCGCTCAATTAGTTACAGACTTTCCCATACCACCAGAAATAGAACCTGCACCCAAATTTGAGTTAGAAAAATGGGGAGACAAAATTAATAAATGAAATCGCTGTAACCTTACTGTAGTAAATATTACAGATGCAATAAGGATTTTCAAAACACATATAAATCAGGACTTAGGCATCCAAATAAGAAACCAGTTTTATCGCCCTAATTATTGTTGTTCAAATCACAAAATTTCCTATCCCGGTTTCTGTGTAAGTCCTATAAATTACAGCAGTTTCGGAGTTAGTGAGGTACAAAGTTTTATCACTTTGAGTAAATAGGGAAGAGATATTAGTCTTCAAGTGTACCTGATCATTCTCAAAAGTGCTGTAATTTCTCTAGAACTCTGTAGGGACGTTGCATGCAACGTCCCTACTCCTGATATGTAGCCAACTTTATTTCTAAATTTCAAATTGGTATTACAAAATGACTATCAACCTTAACCAAACAGACGCAGTAGCGATCGCCTCCGCCATCAAAACAGGAAAAACTACCACCGAAATTTTAATAACCAAATGTATCGAACAAATTTACGACCGCAACCGAACTCTAAATTGCTTCACCGCCATCACGACAGAAAGCGCACTCAATAGGGCCAAACAAATAGACAAAGACATTGCCCAAGGCAAAAACCCCGGTCTCCTAGCAGGAGTACCCTTTGCTGTGAAAAACCTGTACGACATCGCAGGTTTAACCACCCTCGCTGGAGCTAAAATTAACGCCGAAAACCCACCCGCTAGCCAAGATGCAACCGCCGTTGCCAAACTCAAACAAGCAGGTGCCATCCTGGTTGGTGCCCTCAATATGGATGAATACGCCTACGGTTTCGTCACCGAAAATAGTCACTACGGCGCAACACCCAACCCCCACGACCTCACTCGCATCTCCGGCGGTTCCTCCGGTGGGTCTGCTGCTGCGGTTGCTGCGGGTTTAGTACCCATTACTCTCGGTTCCGACACCAACGGTTCCATCCGCGTACCTGCTTCTCTATGTGGTGTCTTTGGGTTGAAACCAACTTATGGGCGTTTATCACGAGCAGGGGTTTTTCTGTTTGCCAGTAGTTTAGATCATGTTGGACCTTTTGCCCGCTCTGTGCGCGATATTGCCACAGTTTATGACGTTTTGCAAGGGTCGGATGCAAGAGACCCAGTTTGTACTAACCGCCCTGCTGAAAGTTGTTTGCCTCAACTCAACCATGGTATTAAAGATTTGCGCATTGCTATTGCTGACGGTCACTTTGCCAAAGGTGGGGAACCGGAAGTATTCGCAGCAGTGGAACAGGTAGCGGAGGCATTAGGTGTGATTCAGCGGGTGACAATACCCGAAGCACATCGAGCGCGAGCTGCTGCTTATATTATTACTGCGACTGAGGGCGCGAATTTGCATTTAGAAAATTTACGCACCCGCCCCCAAGATTTCGACCCAGCAACTCGCGATCGCTTTTTAGCAGGTGCTTTAATTCCAGCAGACTGGTATATCCAAGCTCAACGTTTCCGTCGTTGGTATCAAAGTTCCGTTAGGGAGATATTTAAGGAGGTAGATATTATTTTAGCTCCTACTACTCCTTGTGTTGCACCGTTATTAGGGCAGGAAAAAATGACTATTGCGGGGGAGGAAGTGTTAGTACGTCCGAATTTGGGTTTGTATACGCAACCTTTGTCTTTTATTGGGTTACCAGTTTTGTCGGTTCCCATTCACCGTACTAATGGTTTGCCTTTGGGAGTACAAATTATTGCTGCACCTTATAATGAAGCATTAATTTTACGAGTGGCAGCATTTTTGGAGATGGAACAGTTAGTAGGACTAAATTCATAGTTTTGGGGAACCAGGGAACAGAGATTAATCTTACAGCAAATTGCAAGTATAGCTGTGCGCTCTGGCATATTTACACATTATTTTTTGTAGACCTTTTCGCTTACTGGACTTTGAGCTATAAGTTGTAAATACCTGAGCGCACAGCGCTATATCTGAGGTACAAATATTAACGTTTGCTAACGCAAAGCTTCGCTAACAAACCTCTGTAATGCGGGATATTGCCCGCTAGTAGTGTACCTGATTGAGATAAAATTCCCTATAAAGTGCATTTTTTCTACCAGAATAAGTACCACTATAAAATCTTACTTTTAACTTCTGACTTCTGAGTTCTGACTTCTGAGTTCAGCTATAACTTCCCAATTTAATTTCTACAGGACTTACGCAAGACCGCTATATTTAGTAGGGGCGTTTCATGTCGCGCAGCGTTAACGCGCGTTGTGCGTTAGCTAAACGGCCGTTCGCCCCTACAGATGCGTACAATCTAATATTTTGCGTAAGTCCTGTTCTATTATATTTCAATACCATACTCAAAAGCTTAATTATGTATATATTTTAACGATTATGTATATAATTTAATTAAAATTTTGTAATCCTTTCAATTACATCTACTAATAAGGAAAAATTTTTAAAATTTATCAAAGGATTTTGAGCTATCATTTATCTGAAAATAATATCAGTTTTTTGAGATTATTTTTACTTTTTTATCTAAATAATATCTTAATAGTTCATTTTATGATAACGTTAATCTTCCCTTAACCAAAACTTATACTTCTGATATACTTCTGTTAAAACAACTATGAAAAGATAACTTGCATAAGGTTTTTAAATAGTAATTATCAACAACATATGGTCATCTCAAATGAGAGGTCTTAATAGTTATGAAACTGTACCTCTGTTCACTGTTGGTGAAACTATTGGAGATTATACTCCCCCCGGAATTATAGACGGTCTAGGAGCTTTTGAACTTGATGACAATACTATTCGAGTTTTAGCCAACCACGAGTTAAGAAGCGATGTCGGATATGCTTATACTCTAGCGAGTGGAGCTGAAGTTACTGGTGCCAGGGTCAGCTAGTTTGATATAGATAAGAATACCCTAGATGTAGTTGATGCTGGTCTTGCATACGACACTATTATCAATCGTGATGGTGAAGTAGTAGATGAGGTATCTGACCTAGAATTTGGAGGAATCAATCGTTTATGCTCTTCTATCTACATTGAAGGTAACCAGTTCGCAAGTGGTTCGGGTATCGTTGATAGCATTTATTTCACAGGAGAAGAAACCTTTGGTGGAACTGAATTTGCATTAGATATTCAAAATAACACCCTTCATGCTCTTCCTTGGTTAGGAAGAGCTGCTTGGGAGAATGTGACTCAGTTAGATACAGGAAACTCTAACGAAGTAGGGATATTGCTAGGAGATGACCGGGAAGCTGCACCCCTACTTTTGTATGTGGGAGAAAAAGATACAAGTGCAAATGCTGGTTTTCTAGAACGTAACGGTTTAGCTGATGGCAGTCTCTACGTCTGGGTTCCTGATGAAGACCTGGGCGATACTCCAGATAGCGTAGTAGATGATGAGGGAAACCCAGAAGACCCAGATACTAATCCAGACCCAGCAGGGTTTAACGGAACTGGAAACAGTGAGTCAGGAACATTTGTCGAAATTGACTACTATCGCCCCGATCAACGAGGAACTGCGATAGATACTGATGGCGATGGCAGCATTCAAGATGAGTTGGGTTATGATGACTTAGGTTTTGCTACCCAATTTCAACAAGATACACTAGCACTAGAAGCGGGTGCTTTTCAATTCTCTCGTCCTGAAGATGTGGCGACAAACCCTGCGGATGGTACAGAAGCAGTGCTAGCTTCTACCGGTCGGGGCGGTCGTTTTCCTAGTGATGATTGGGGAATAACTTATAGTGTTGACGTGGAATTTGGTGATTCAGCTATAACTGCTGACCTGGAAATTCTCTACGATGGAGATGATGCAGGTGCTGGACAGTTTGAACATCCCGATTTTGGGCTGCGTAGTCCAGACAACTTAGATTGGGCAGATGATGGCAATATCTATATTAATGAAGACCGCTCCACTGGAGAATTTGGTCAAACATCTGGAGAGGAAGCATCTATCTGGAAGTTAGATCCGACAACTGGGGATTTAACCCGCGTTGCTCAAATGGATCGTTCTGCTGTACCAGGAGACCCTATTCCTCAAACTGATGGAGACCCTGAAGATATAGGTGATTGGGAGTCCTCTGGTATTTTAGATGTTTCCGATTTATTCGATAAAGATCCTGGTAGCTTCTTTTTATATGACGTTCAAGCTCATAGTTTGAGAGATGGAGTTATAGAAGAAGAGGATTTGGTGCAAGGAGGACAGTTAGCTATTCTCTCAGAAGTTAACGGAACAGTGATTAACCCTGCTGCTAATAATACCTTCAGTGGAGGTGCTGATAACGATACTGCTGCTACTGGTGCTGGTAACGATACCCTTGCTGGTGGTGGTGGTGAAGATAATCTCAATGGAGGTATTGGTAGCGACAAAATCCTTGGACAAGGCGATGACGATTTGTTGATAGGTCGTTCCGGTAACGATTTCTTATCAGGTGGTGCAGGTGACGATACTCTTCAAGGTGGTATTGGTCGCGATCGCCTGAATGGTGGTGCAGGAAACGATGAACTTACAGGTGGTGGTAGTATAGACCGCTTTATCTTTAATACTAATGAAGCGTTTCAATCGCAGGATTTGGGTATAGATACAATTACAGACTTCCAGCCTGATTTAGATTTAATTCTACTTGACAGGGATACTTTTACAGCAATAACTACTGCTACAGGTGGAGATATTGGTGATGAGTTTGACACTGTAACAAGTAGTCCTGAGACAAGTAGTGGTATTATTGTCTATGATTCTAGTACAGGTGGTTTATTCTACAATGCTAATGGTAGTGCAGCAGGTTTCGGAGATGGCGGTCAATTTGCTACTCTATCTGATAACCCAACCCTGACAGCAGATAATTTCCAGATCAGATAATATCTTCTATCAAGACTTACGTATAATCACCATACATAGTAGGGGTTAACGGTTAACCCCTACAAATGGTTTATAATTTCACCTTTTGCGTAAGTCCTGAATAATTAATAGTTAATAATTAATAATTCAGGACTTACGCAAAAGCGCCATATCTAGTAGGGGCGAATGCCATTCGCCTTCTACGGATAGAGTATTGTCTAAGAATTTGCGTAAGTCCTGTAATTAAGAGTTGATAGTCAATTAATTATTCATTCAACAATTCAGGTTTAAAGCCTCCCCTTGGATAGGGGATAAATCAAAAATTTTCCTTTTATATAGAATCCGGTTCAACAGTAGTCATTGCGAGGATAGGAAGCAATATCAGGGGTGCGCAGAGATTGCTTCCTTCCACTCCGTTCCAGTCGCAATGACTTAGCTATAGTAATTATCCGGATTCTATATTAGTCAATCCTATCCGTTTTAAGAAGGGGTAATTATTAATTATTAATTATTAATTGTTAATTGTTAATTGCTGAAAATACCGATGCTACCGGACATGATATCAGTATCATTTTCAACAAAGAATACATTATTAGAAATAGGTAGTCCTGTATAGTAATGATGAAGATATATACTTTAGTAATTTCTTCCCACATTCCCCACACCTCCCACACTCTCTCTACCATTACTATGCACTACCACCCGCGATTTTTCTTAGGGGGCAGTTCAGATACAGGATAAACAGGAGAATTTATCCCCTGTTTAATTCATGGAAGATGTTATCCAGATATTATACGATTTGGAAATTATCTGCTGTCAGAGTTGGGTTCCCAGAGAGAATCGCAAATTGACCGCCATCTCCGAAACCTGCTGCACTACCATTAGCATTGTAGAATAGACGACCTGTGCTAGAATTATAGACAATAATGGCATCACTTGTCTCAGGACTACTTGTTACAGTGGCAAACTCATCACCAATATCTCCACCTGTAGCAGTAGTTATTGCTGTAAAAGTATCCTTGTCAAGTATAATTATATCTTTATTAGACTTGAAGTCTGTAATTGTATCTATACCCAAATCCTCTGATTGAAATGCTTCATTAGAGTTAAAGATAAAGTGGTCTTTACCAGCACCACCTGTGAGTTCGTCGTTTCCTGCACCACCATTCAGGCTGTCTTCACCATCATTACCTTTGAGTTCGTCGTTTCCTGCACCACCATTCAGGC
>JASJEA010000026.1 GCA_030064935.1 Crocosphaera sp.
CTGACCATTAAAAGAGAGGACATCTTTTAATAATTTCAGTTTAAGGACAGATTCAGATTGGTTAAAATCTCTCAGAAAGTTTAATATTAATTTACAAATTCTAACGCAATATGGTGTCCTATGTTACTGAATTTTTATTATCAGTCTTACCAAGGGTTTTTGGCTAAGTTACAGGAACTCCAGAAGGAAGTCATAGCTAAGGAGCTCGATCTCATCAGGCTCAAAACCCTTTATAAGCAGGTAGAAGAGACTTTTCAGACTCAGATGCTCAATATGACACTGGATGAATTAGATTGTAACGCGATTGCTTTGATTCAATCAGCCGAAACAGAAATTTATAAAAATTTAAGATTATTGGGAACTGAATTATTATTTTTAGGCTCTGCTCGTCAAGCCAGAACAAAACAACAAAGATTGAACAAAGTTCAAGGAATCATCGAACAGTTGATTAACTATACTGACGCAATCATACAGCAACTTGATGCTTAAGACTTAGTTTTGTAAAAAATAGAAGTCTGAATAAACAGCAGCTTGACCTTGATAAGTTTGCTGATCATCAATCACATTCCAAACAATACCATTATTAATTTTAAAACGTTTTCCTGTACGAGTGATGCGAATGGTAGAGAAGTGCGAAAAACCTTTTTTCGTGGTTTCAGCCAAGAGGCGTTCGCGTTCTTTTTGTTCTACTTCTTCTGCCGTTTTTCGAGAGGGAGTTTGAATAAATTCTTCCCAACTTAATTCCCACATATCCAGAGCTTTTTGATTACCATAATTAAAAATGGGATCACTTTCAATACCATGAGAAGCAACAATAAAATCAGCTTTAAACAACTGTTTAGCTATATCTATGGGAGAGTTTTTAACATCAGTTACATTAAACTCATGGAATAAAGAATGACCTAACCAATGTTCAAAACTACTGATAATTAGTTCTGTTCTTTGGATAACATTTTTTTGTTGCCAAGGGGTAATATTCATCATGCATAAATTAAGATAATCTAGGGTTTAATAAACACCCCAATACCATTATGAACGCTGGCTGCAGTAACAGGGGAACGGTCAATTAATTGACCTCCTAAAACTAAACCAGTGGAACTTCCTCCATCTAAATTCAGGCCATGAACTGCTCCTAATTGTTGCATGATTTCTGCCATTTCATCCAAACTCGGACCGCTTCCCCCCACACGAGTATGAACAGCAACGAACATTATTGTACCCTTCTTAGTCACACCGATCGCACTACGAGAAGCTTTTTGTTTTTGGAAAGCTTTACTAAACTTTTCTTGTTCCGCATTAACAATAATACGACGGTTATATAGTAATAAAGGTCCTGCACCCAAAATATGGGAAAATTGATTAAATTCTTGAGGTACAGTCTTACTTTGGAGGGTGACTGCCATTCCTGGAGAAAAGACATTAGAGGCAACAGGATTTTTACGAACAATTAATAAATAACCATTGCTTGGAATAGGATAAGAACCCCTTCCTGCTTTCCCTGCTTTTTGTTGATAAGTAACTTGATTATTATCCACAAAAACAACCATTTCGTTATCACTTAACGGTGTGTAATTAGAACCCCATTCAGATGTATAACGAGCGACTCCTGCTTTGACATAACCACTGTTTAAAAATGAAATAGGAACCTGATTACCGTTTGCTGTTATTAGGGTTTCTTGGAAACCTAAACGACTAACATTGACTTGTCCTTTTTCATTCCAACCAATAGCACCCCGACCCAAAATAGGACTAGATAACCAACGATCATTTTGACGAATTGCCCCCAAAGGTAATTTATTATTACGGTTAAAAAAGCCTCCATTAATTGCAGCAGATGCTTGCCATTTTTGTGCTGTTTTAACTAAAGGAGCCGTCCCGGTTTGACCATTAACATTACTGGTAATAGGTTTAAGGGAAATATTAGGCGATCGCTGATCAATTTCTAACCAATTGACGGGAAATATTTCTTGTTTTCTTTCCCTATTAATGGTCACTAATTGTTTACGCCAAATTATCCCTGGAGTCCAGACAATTTCCTTGGGAACAATGGCATCAGAACGAACGTCAATAACGATACGATTAGGGTTAGATAAACTAAAAACATTTAAACCGTGAGCGGTTGGCAAATTAACATGAACTTTAGTTATATCTCCAGTATCTTCTAAAGAGAACAAAGATCCATCTAGAGGTTGAGATGTAGCACTTCCTAAGTCATCTTCATCCTTATCAATAGAAGGTTTTGGGGAATGGGAAGACTGGTTATACTCTGATAATTTAGTTTGATTTGCTTTCCCAGAAATCATCACAACCCCCTGGCCTTTTGCTTGACTTACTTGCCAAACTGTAGGTCTATCAACTTCTAAAACAATGCGTCTTCCCCAGCTTTGATTTCCTTGGCGAATGTTATTAATTTGAGCCAGGGGAAAATTCAATGTTAAAGAATTCCTGTTAACCTGTAATTCCCCTTCTGCTAATTTAATTAGTTCGCTAATATCTAGGTAACGATAAGGGGCAATAAAACTTGCTAAAATCGGTAAAGGTTGATTAGAATTAGTGCCAAACCAACGAACAGGTTGTAATTGAGGATTTTTGCTACTTAGTAACTCTAATCCTAATAAATTCATTGCCCCAATATCACTGATTCCAGTGCGAATTGTACCCCCTTGTTTCCATTGAGTCCAGGGAATTTTATATTTCTTTCCATTAAGAATAATTTCCTCTCCTTGTTGGATTGAGTTAGACGCTTCTACGGGTAATATCTGAGGGCCAAAGGTAACATTTTGCCCATCATTGGGCGATGAGCTCCCCAATGACAAATAAACGAGTAAGGTTGAGGTCAAGGAAATACAAAAAAGACTCAAAGGATACCAGGGAAGTTTAATCACTCGTCACACCTCATAATCAATGGCTGCCAGCATTGTAGCATAAGGTACTTACAGTGCTGGTTGAATTGGAAAGTTTATGCCATTGAGTCAGGAAACTTTAGCTAACTTCTGAATACTAGGAACAGAAAAATTACTACTTTCTTCTAATAAGTAATCAAGAAAAGCCTTACTAATTACTGACAATTGCTTTCCTCCTAAATAGGCAACATACCAACGACGTTTAATCGGAAAATGTTCAACATCTAAAACGGTTAATTCGCTATCAATACCTTCTGAAATCAAAGTATGTTGAGAGAGAACAGAAATCCCCAAACCGCCTGCAATAGCTTGCTTTATAGCTTCGTTACTGCCTAATTCTAATCTAACATGAACAGAAACCTCGTGTTTTTCAAATAGGTTCTGGACTGCTTTTCTAGTGCCTGAACCTTGTTCTCTCATAATAAAAGGTTCTCCTTCCAAATCATGAATAGAAATGTTCTTTTTCCCCGCTAAAGGATGGCTTTTTAGGGCGATAACTACTAAAGGATTATCTAGAAAAGGTTGGGTCGATAAATCAATTCCTTCGGGAGGATTACTAACAATATATAAGTCATCTTCATTTTCTAACATCCTTCTTTGAATTTGTTGATGATTGGTAACTTTTAAAGAGACTTCTATACCAGGATATTGCTGACAAAAAGAACCTAGAATTCTGGGAATAAAATATTTCGCCGTTGTAATGACACCTAAACGCAACTGCCCTTGTTTTGTTCCTTTTAAATCAGCAACTTTCATTTCAAAGTTTTCTAATTTTTCAAAGATATCTTGACAAGTTTTTAATAATTCTTGCCCTGCTTCTGTCAGGTAGAGACGTTTTCCAAGTTGCTCGAATAAAGGGAGTCCAATGGCTTTGGTTAATTGCTTAATTTGACTAGATACCGTAGGCTGCGTAATAAATAATTCTTCTGCTGCACGGGTAAAACTGCCATGACGTGCGGTTGCTTCAAAGACTTTTAATTGGTGTAACGTTGCTTGTATCAATGATAATGCCCTCGGCTGCTCTATGTGTGTGATACTCAATCAAGGTTAGGGATAGGTTATTATCGCCTTTTCATAGACTACATTCAATCGTAACACACATTTAGGTTGATATTACTCTATTGTCAACCCCAGGGCATCTTGTAACAAAAACAACGGTTTTTGTTGTCTAATCATTGTATTCTCTGTCAATAATCACTGTACAGCTAGTAATAAATACTTATGTCTAATTCTAACTCACAAACTTGTCCTGCTTGTGGTGTCAAGATCGTCGCAGGGGATAAAGTCATCTTTTCCTCTGGTCCGGTGGGTACTCGCGCCCGTTTATGGGCAAGGGTTTGTAATTATACGAAAAAGCCTGGATGTATTAATCAAGATCAAGAAGCGATTGGTGAAGTCCGAGAAAATGATTTTTATAATCCTTTTAAATAATTTTTAATAAACTCAACGCATCCTTATAATGGTGCCCATTCTCCCTCGGAAACCTGATTGGAGTTGTGTCGCTATAACTGGGGACTATGTCAATATGGGCTTAATAATATTAGTCCCCCACTCTTATTAGATAAAAATGCTCAGTTCTCTTGATCATCTTCTCAAACTTTTAGAACAGGAACCTCACTGGGAGGAATACCACCGTTATATAACTGTTTGTCAGCTTTGGGAAACAGTTGTTTCTGACAAAGTCGTTTTACACAGTAAACCCCTATTTATTCAAAATAATATTCTTTGGGTAGGAGTTTCTAGTGCGGCATGGGCGCAACAGTTATCCTTTCAAGGCCATTCTCTTGTTAAAAAACTTAATAATCAGCTATCGAGTTCCCCCTTGCTAAAAATCCGTTTTTCTGCTGCTCAGTGGTCCGCCCCACCATCTTACCCTCAACAACCATCCCAAAATACCCCTCCCAGTTTTTTCGCTTACCCCGATCCCATTGAAACATCTCCCAAAAATCCATTACCACCACTAAACACCCCAGAAGAAGCCTTTAAACGTTGGAATCAAGGGATTCAACAATATCTCAAGTCTCTTCCTTTATGTCCCCAATGTCATTGTGCCACTCCTTCAGTGGAACTCGATCGCTGGTCAAAATGTTATCTTTGTATTACGGAAGATTGGCGAACAAAATCTTAGCTAAAGTCAGAGTAATCACTTAATTTACAGAGCAATAATAATCATTTTTCTAAGTATAATCTCTTAATTTTTATAAAGTTATTCTTGTATAAGCTTATTTTTATCCTTGATCCCTAGTGTTTTCTTTGGCAATTGACCTGATCTCAGGAAATTAATTTAATTAAGTTTTTTTGATTATAAGCAGCATTTATTTATTTTTGTAAAATAAATATTAAAAAAATATAAAAGCGGCTGATCAAGTAACTGGAGTCAAAGGCAGACAGCAGAATTCGTAAAGGAGATCACTTAGCATAGACTCATGTTAGATAATGAAGAAGTGGAAGAGAAATCCCACCATTCCAATTCTGCCTTGTCTGAGAATTCCCATGAAAACCTCTAACTTTTTGGCTTCGTCTTGTCGTTATTGTCGTTACTATCAAACAGAAGGTCGTCGGGGGGGTATGTGCCAACAATTAGGTGTTCCTGTTCGTGCGCAGTGGAAAGCTTGTAGTTTAGCCGCAGCACCTTTCACACACCATTGGGAAAGTTTAGAAACCGTCGTCAAACTAGAAAGCTCTTTAGCCCTAGAATGTTCTGTAGAGCCAGAAGAACTAGAAACGGGAAAAGCTGCCGAAGTTAATTAATTTCGCTCCTGTACTGGGGAGTTACGATAATTTATCAGAAATTTTTTTCTTTTTTTAAAATCAGTGTACAAACCTAGCATCTTGTCTCAAAAAAGATGTTATTTTTAATAGAAGCATATTAAAAATATATCCTCTGTATCAATGGTAACTCAAGCAAAAATTGGCATTCTGGGTGGTAGCGGTTTATATAAAATGGATGCCCTCAAGGACGTGCAAGAAATTCACCTAGATACCCCTTTTGGCAAACCCTCCGATGCCTTTATTGTGGGTAACTTAGAAGGGATCACAGTAGCGTTTTTAGCTCGTCATGGTCGTAGTCATCATTTAATTCCCTCCGAGTTACCTTTTCGTGCCAACATTTATGGAATGAAACAGTTAGGGGTAGAATATTTAATTTCAGCCTCTGCGGTGGGTTCCCTCAAGGAAGAAGTGAAACCCTTAGATATGGTCATTCCAGATCAATTCATCGATCGCACTCATGGACGGATTTCAACCTTTTTTGGTGAGGGGGTTGTGGCGCATATTAGCTTTGGTCATCCCGTTTGTGGGCAACTAACCTCCATTTTAGCCGAAGCAGTGGAAAGTTTACAATTACCAGAGATTAAATTACATAAAGGGGGAACTTATGTGTGTATGGAAGGACCTGCTTTTTCCACTATTGCTGAATCCAATTTATACCGCAGTTGGGGTGCATCTGTGATTGGAATGACCAATTTACAAGAGGCAAAATTAGCTAGAGAAGCTGAGATTGCCTATGCGACTTTGGCATTAGTAACGGATTATGATTGTTGGCATCCAGACCATGACCACGTTACAGTAGAAATGATTATTGATAATTTACATCGTAATGCTATCAATGCTCAAAAAGTTATTTTAGAAACAGTGAAACGCTTGGATAAAAATCCTTTTGTTTCGGAAGCTCATTCCGCTTTAAAATATGCCATTCTTACCCCTAAAGAGCAAATTTCCAGTGAGACAAAGGAAAAACTAGCACTGATTATCAGCAAATATTTATAGGCAGAGAGCAACTTATTCACAAAGAATTAGGAAGTTTTTAGATTATGGAAACTGCTAATCTTTCTCATTTTCAAAGGTTAAAAAAACGTCGTCATCTGTATCAGTCTCGATGTCAGGTTTTGCGTTCCCAGTTAGGGTTTAATAAAGTGGAATCCAGTCGCCCTATTATCTGTCGTGGCTGTGAAAATTATCATGGTAAATTTTATGGTTATAGTCAGGGACAGAGAACGCAATTAATTTGTGGATTTCATCCCACAGGGTGGGCCAAAAATAATCAATGTCCGGACTGGAAAGCGATAGAAAAGCATGAATAATGAGCAGAAAAAATTAAAAATATACCGATTAGTGTTTGCAATCTCAGCATAAGAATGGGAAAAATTAGAAGATAAAATCAAATATCCTAGGGAAAATACCATGAATTTAACTGTTCCTTTGGTCCTGGAAATTAATCCTGGTAAAAATTACATGGAGGCCAAGTAAAAAGTTGCGTTCATTATTTCCAAAAATTTCGATTCGAGTGCTATTAATTGTTCCCTTTTTGTTGCAACTTTTAGCAACTGTTGGAGCAGTGGGTTATTTATCCTATCGTAGTGGTCAACAAGCGGTCGAGGATCTCTCAGAAAGCTTAATGACAGAAGTATCAGCACGGGTAAATTTATACATTCAGCAGAATCTTCAGACAGCGATGCAAATTAATAAAATGAATGTTGAAGCTGTTCGCACTAAAGAGCTAGATTTAAACAATATACCTAAGATTAAGCAACTTCTCTGGAAACGCATTAACCAATTTGAAAACGTGAGTGGTATTCTCTTAGGTTTACCTGACGGGACTTTTCAAGGGATTCATCACATGATAATGATAGGATACAAGCAATATCTAGACGGAGAATATATTCAATATATCTATAATGATCCAAAAGTTATGGGACGGTTGATTGTAACTGTTGTCGATGAAGAAGGTAATCATGGTGAAGAGGTTTTATCAATCGACAAATTCCCAGTTCAAGAACGTCCTTGGTATCAAGGTGCAGTGCGCGATCAAACTTTCGGTTGGACAAAAGCGTTCCAAGTGGGTAAAGTTACACTTCTCGCAGTGAGCAGTTATGCTCCGTTTTTTGATGAGCAAGATCAATTGCAAGGGGTTTTTGCCGTCAATTTTGATTTAAACACAATCCAAGATTTTTTGAATTCTCTCAATATTTGCCAGAATTGTCGAATAGTTATTGTTGATGAGGATGGTTTGATGCTTGCAAACTCGGTTAATGAAAAACTATTTCTTTTACCCGAAAAAACCGACAAGATCAAGAGGAACTATCATTATTATGGGACTTTCGAGCGATTAAAACCAACACAGAGTAAGGATTCAGTGATTGCTGCTGCTGCTGTTCACTGGGAAGCTTTAGCTAAGGACAAGAATACTGTAACGCGATCGCAGTTTCGGCTTGAGCAAGAGCAATATTGGTTGCAACTAGCTCCTTTAGACATAGACATCACCCATCCTAACTGGAAAATAGCTATAATTGTCCCCCAATCAGAATTTATGGCACAGATTAATGCTAATACAAGAATTACGATTATTTTTTGTATTTTGGCTTTGGTTATGGCCACAATCGTTGGTATCTTGACCGCTCGTAGGATTACTCAACCCATTTTAAAGTTAAATCAAGCAGCAAAAAGAATGAGTCAAGGACAATGGGAGCAAAAGACAACTGTGGAGAGCACTCGCAGTGATGAAGTAGGAGAGTTGGCTAAATCTTTCAACCTGATGGCCACTGAATTACAAGTTTCTTTTGAAACCTTAGAACAACGAGTAGAAGAAAGAACAGAAGAATTATCAATTTCTAAACAAAAAGCAGAAGTTGCTAACCAAGCAAAAAGCACTTTTATTGCTAATATGAGTCATGAATTACGCACTCCTTTAAATGCGATTTTAGGCTTTTCTCAAATCATGATGCGTTCTCAATATTTATCCCAGGAAGATAAGGAAAATACAACCATTATTAATAAGAGTGGCAGTTATTTATTAACCTTAATCAATAATATTTTAGACCTATCTAAAATTGAAGCAGGTAAAATGACTCTTAATCCGAAAAATTTTGATTTGTATTTCTTGTTAAATGAACTAGAAGACTTATTAAGTATTACCGCAGAAAATAAAGGATTAAGTTTAATTTTTGATCATCAATATAATGTCCCGAACTATATATATACTGATGAAACTAAACTACGTCAAGTATTAATTAATTTAATTAATAATGGTATTAAATTTACATCTGAAGGAGGAGTAAGTGTCACTGTTGGTACTAAGGAAAAATCTCCTCTTATTACCTATACTAATAATCAAAAAGCAACGATTATTTTTGAAGTTAGGGATACAGGAGAAGGAATAAAAGAAGAAGAAATTAGCCAATTATTTGAAGCATTCCTTCAAACAGAAACTGGTCAAAATAGTCAAGAAGGAACTGGTTTAGGTTTACCCATTAGTCGTAAATTTGTACAATTAATGGGGGGAGATATTACGGTTAATAGTGTAGTGGGAAAAGGAACAACTTTTAGATTTGAGATAAAAGTTGATATTGTTAAGCAAGAAGATGTAGAAATTCAAGAAAACCCTCTTCATGTCATTGCCTTAAAACCCAATCAAACCCGTCATAAAATATTGATTGTGGATGATAGAGATACCAATCGATTACTATTGATTAAATTATTACAGCCATTAGGTTTTGAATTAAAAGAAGCCGTAAATGGACAAGAAGCTATAGATATTTGGGAAGAATGGCAACCTCATTTAATCTGGATGGATATGAGAATGCCAGTTATGGATGGTTACGAAACAACTCAACAAATCAAAGGAACAACTAAAGGGAATGCTACCGCAATTATTGCTTTAACTGCTAGTGTTTTAGAAGAAGAAAAAGCTATTATTTTATCAGCAGGATGTGATGATTTTGTTAGAAAACCCTTTCGAGAAGCCATGATTTTTGAAACCATGCAAAAACATTTAGGTGTAGAATATATCTATGCAGAAGAAACCGAGAGTAAAACCCCAGAAAAATTACCAAATTTAACCCCAGAAGAACTAGAAAAAATGCCTCAAGACTGGATAGCAAAGTTATATGAGGCGACTCAAGCTTTAGATGATGATACCATGTTAGAATTAATTGCTGAGATTTATACTGATAATACTTTATTAGCAGAAAAATTAACATATTTAGTCAATGATTTTCAATTTAAGAGCATTAGACAATTAATAGAATCTTTTTATAAGTAACTACCCTAAAAATATGAATGAACTTACAACTTTATCAGAAGAAAATTTAGCAGGAATTATTTTAATTGTTGATGATCAACTTCCCAATTTAAAAATTCTAGCTAATCTCTTAAAAAATAATAATTATAAACTTAAAAAAGCTTTGGATGGAGAAAGTGCATTAATTTCCATTGATAAAGAGATTCCTGACTTGATTTTATTAGACATTAAAATGCCTGATATGGATGGATATGAAGTCTGTAATAAATTAAAAGCTAATCCTAAAACCAAGGAGATTCCTGTTATTTTTATTAGTGCTTTAAATGAAGTTTTTGATAAAGTTAAAGCCTTTGAATTAGGAGGAATAGACTATATTAGTAAACCATTTCAAGAAGAAGAAGTTTTAGCCAGAGTCAAAAGCCAATTAATTATTCAAAACCAGAAAAAAATATTAGAAAAAGAGAGGAAAAAATTAATTTTAGAAAGAACAAATCTTCAACAAGAAATAAAACAAAGAAAAGAAACCGAAGCCATTTTATATCAATCCAGAGCTTTAATTTCTGGTATTTTAACAAGTTCTCTCGATGCGATCTCAGCATTAGAAGCAGTGAGAGATCCGAGAACAGCAGAAATTATGGATTTTCGCTGTTTAGTAATTAACCCTATTATGGCCAGAGTATTTAATCAAGAACCAGAAGATTTAATCGGAAAATTAGTATTTAAAAGATTTATTTATAAAAACGATCCGAATTTATTTCCAAAATTTATTGAAGTCGTAGAAACAGGAAAATCCTTAGAGCAAGACTTTAATTATTACTACCAAAAAAAAAGAAAATGGTATCATTTTATAGCTGTTAAATTAGGAGATGGTTTTGCAATTACAGTCAGAGATATTACCCTTAGAAAAAAATTAGAACTAGAACAACAATATCTGGCTACAAAAGATGGATTAACGGGTATTTGTAATCGTCGAACTTTTGATGAAACCATTCTCAAAGAATGGCAAATATGTCAGAGAGAAGAAAACCCTTTATCTTTGATTATGTGTGATCTCGATTATTTCGGATTGTATAACAACTTTTATGGACATCAAATGGGTGATGATTCTTTAAAAATAATCGCTAAAACTCTAGAAGATACTATCCAAAGACCCAGAGATTTAGTGTGCCGTTTTGGAGGAGAAGAATTTGCTATTATTTTACCCAATACCAATCAACAAGGGGCCATAACCGTTGCCAAAAGAATACAAGAAGCTATTCGCTTACAAGCTATTCCCCATCAAAGATCAAAAGTTAGTGAGATTGTTTCGATTAGTATGGGAATTGCTGCGATGATTCCCACCGCAGAAAGTTCTCCTAATACTTTAATTAGCAAGGCCGATAAAGCCTTATATATGGCTAAAAACCGAGGACGCGATCGCTATGTTGTATTTTGAAGAATAGAAATCAATTCATTACTCCACACAATTCGATACAATATTGTCAACGAGACACAATCGAGCTAAACTCTCGAACGAACACCACTCATAATTGAATGGAGTAGCTGGAGAAAAAAACACACATGGGCAAAGTAGTCGGCATTGATCTGGGGACAACCAATTCTGTAGTTGCGGTGATGGAAGGCGGAAAACCAGTCGTAATCGCCAACTCAGAGGGAATGCGTACGACTCCTTCTGTGGTTGGGTTTAATAAAGATGGAGAATTGGTCGTAGGTCAAATGGCCAGACGACAAGGAGTCTTAAACCCCCAAAACACTTATTATGGGGTTAAACGATTCATGGGGCGTAAATATGCAGAATTAACCCCCGAATCAAAACAAGTGCCCTATACCATTCGTCGAGATGAATATAACAATATTAAAATCAAATGTCCTCGTCTCAAAAAAGACTTTGCCCCCGAAGAAATCTCCGCTAAGATTCTCCGTAAACTAGCAGAAGAAGCAGAACGTTATCTAGGAGAACCAGTAACAGGAGCAGTGATCACTGTTCCCGCCTATTTTAACGATTCTCAACGCCAAGCCACCAGAGATGCAGGGAGAATTGCCGGATTAGAGGTTCTACGTATTATTAACGAACCCACTGCCGCTTCCTTAGCTTATGGCTTGGATCAGCAAACCTCCCAAAAAATCCTTGTTTTTGACCTAGGGGGAGGCACCTTTGATGTTTCGGTCCTCGAAGTAGGTGATGGTGTGTTTGAAGTCAAGTCTACCAGTGGCGATACCCAACTGGGAGGAGGAGACTTTGATAAACGCATTGTGGATTGGTTAGCAGCACAATTTTTAGAACAGGAAAAGGTTGACTTACGCAAAGATAGACAGGCACTACAAAGATTGACCGAAGCCGCAGAAAAGGCAAAAATTGAGCTATCAGGGGTCAGTGTCACCGATATTAATCTACCCTTCATTACTGCTACCGAAGACGGTCCTAAGCACCTAGAAACTCGTCTCACCCGCCCTCAATTTGAAGACCTCTGTGGCGACTTAGTCAGTCGTCTTCGTCGTCCCATTAAACGAGCTTTAAATGACGCAAGGTTAACTCCCGTACAAATCGATGAGGTGGTGTTAGTGGGTGGGGGAACCCGAATGCCCATGATCAAAGCCCTAGTACGTAGCTTTATTGATAAAGAACCGAACGAAAACGTTAACCCAGATGAAGTGGTAGCCGTGGGAGCAGCCATTCAATCGGGTATTTTAGCAGGGGAAGTCAAAGAAATCTTGTTACTAGATGTAACACCTCTTTCTTTAGGGTTAGAAACCATTGGCGGTGTCACCAAAAAACTCATCCCCCGTAACACCACCATTCCTGTGCGTCGTTCCGATATCTTCTCCACTGGGGAAAATAATCAAACCATGGTCGAAGTTCATGTGGTTCAAGGAGAGAGGGAAATGGCCAAGGATAATAAATCCTTGGGACGGTTTAAACTTACAGGCATCCCACCGGCGCCAAGGGGCATTCCTCAAGTACAAGTGGCCTTTGATATCGATGCTAACGGTATTTTACAAGTCACTGCCCGCGATCGCACCACGGGAAGAGAACAAAGTGTGACCATTCAAGGGGCATCAACCCTCAGCGAAGGGGAAATTAATCGCATGATCCAAGAAGCCTCCGAGTTTGCTGAAGAAGACAGACAAAGAAGGGAACGGATAGAAAAACGCAACAAGGCTAAGGCGTTAACCGATCAGGCTCTACGTCGTTTAAAAGATGTCACCCTTGACTTCGGGACTCAATTTACCAGTGGTTATCGTCGTCAGATTGAATCTTTGAATGCAGAAATTCTCGATAGTTTAGATAAGGACGACGAAAGACGCTTAGATCGTGCTGAGGCTGATCTACAAGACGCATTGTATGAACTTAATCGAGAAGTTCGTCTGCAATACGATGATGAGGAAGATGAGGGGATTTTTGAATCCATCCGTCGCACTCTGACAGGAGATCCTGAAGATGACTTACCCTATACTCCACGGGGAGGAGTCTATGGGGATGATTATAATGCCCCGCGTTACTCAGATCGTCGAGACTACGGTACACCTCGATATGATGAGCGTCAAAGTTATGGTTATGGGCGTAATGAGCGCTACGACGACGACTATGATGAATGGGAAGAGACACCGCAAAGGGGATCTCTTGGCGATCGCCCAAGTCCCCGTTCCCGTCGTCAACCACCAGAAAATCGTAGCTATCAGGGAAGGGACTCAGAAAGCTACTACAGTCGCGATCGCTCCCGTCGTATCCCGGCAGAAAATCAATGGGACGAAGAAGATGATGATTGGTTCTAACGACGAGGCTTCCCAGGCTCAGAAAGTAACTCGTCTGATACAGACTTGATGCACTATCTGATGTCAAAAAATAACACTTTATAATGACATAAAAAAAGGGTTTGAAGCCTCAAACTTGAGGGGCGGTAATTCTAAATTCCAAAGTTTAGATTCTGATTGGCAAGATGTTAACAATAACTATGAGGAGTTTGGCTAAAATGATAGGTATGTTGTCTATCCTTACTTAACTAAATATCATGTCTAATATATTTCAATCAATCAAGGGAATAATAGCTAAACATCAGCATCAAATCCGTCAAAAACAGTTTCTAGAAACCGTCATGGGGGCTTGTGCCTTGTTGGCTGTTGCTGATGGGAAAATTGATTTTTCTGAGTTAATGGCACGGGATTATATCCTAGATAATATTGAACAACTTCAAGTATTTGATGCTAATGAGGCAGCAGAAATATTTCGCATCAAAGCAGAAGCTTTACAAAATAATTATCAACAAGAAAAAACAAAAATTATCGGTTTAATTGCCCATTATACAGTAGATAAAGAGTTGGGAGGATTATTATTACAAATCTGTTTAATTATTGCCAAAGCAGATAGAAACTTAAGCTCATCTGAACAAGAAATTATGAATGAATTAAAACAAGTTTTAGAGATATAGTGTTTCTCACTCTCATGAGGCACACTGATGTCTTCTTCCCAAACTCCGAACTCCCAAAGATCAAAAATTTTCTAGCTCACAAGTATGGGAAAGTGTCCCTCAGAATAAAAATAGTGGACACAGCCATACAATGTGATTCTTACGCAAAAATACTTCAGAACGGCAATTTAGAACAAAAAATGTAGAAATGAGTCACAAAAATATTTCTCAATTCTACATTCTTAATTCCTTTTGCTCTTTTATCACTCATTAAGACCTAATAACCGTTTCGTGTGAACCACGGCCACCACAATCACCGTATCACCATCAACACGATAAATGACACGGTAAGTATAAGCAGGTTGATCACGAAGGGTAATGCTATCCCCTTCAGCAATCAACTCTCCCGTTAAGGGATTATCTTCCAATTGGTTCGTGGCATCCAAAATCTGCCGAACGACTGCAGCCGCATAGGACGGAGAATCACGGGCGATATAGGTCGCAATGGAATCAACATCTTCTACAGCTTTAGAAGACCAAATCACTCGATAAGCCATTTACTTAGTAGTCCCTCGACTTCCTCTTGTTGTAATATGGGTTCGCGTTCAGCGACCTGTAATCCTTGACGGATTTTTTCGAGAACATACAAATGATACTGGATATCTTCAATTGAACAATCATCTGGTAATTGATTCAAGATCGATTGGATTTTTTCTTTAATGGTATTCATTCGGGATGATTAACTTAATTTTTAATCTAGAGTTAGGGATACTATCGGATTATATAGAAAATCTTTTTTTTTATCTTAACCATAAATTCCCCCCACCCCTCTCCAGGGATTTACGGGAAACCCCTTCTAAGCTCTGGTAAAGCCACGGGAATTATGGATACAATATCCTAGATACGAGAATATTTTTGTTAGTTCCTTAAAATTTCTTAATAAATTTTATGCAAATCAGAAGACGACCCCCAAACCCAGCAGTAGAAGTAGACATCCTACGGTATCAAGTCCCTGATCCCGATGGTCAGGCTAAACATATTCTAGAAGAAATTGTCTGGCACAAAGAAAAAGAAGTGGAACGGATGAGGGAACGACTACCCTTATTAGAATTGCGAAAACAGGAGCAAAGTGTTCCACAAGCCCAAGATTTTCTAGGAGCCATCGCTCAGGGCAAAACCGAACCCGCCTTGATTGCTGAAGTGAAAAAAGCCTCTCCGAGTAAAGGGGTTATTCGAGAAGATTTTGACCCTGTGGCTATTGCTGAGTCTTATGAGAGAGGGGGGGCAAGTTGTCTGTCTGTGTTAACCGATAGTAAATTTTTTCAAGGGAGTTTTGAGAATTTAGCTTTAGTACGTCAAGCGGTTGATATTCCTTTGTTATGTAAGGAGTTTATTCTTTATCCCTATCAAGTTTATTTAGCTAGGGTTAAAGGGGCTGATGCGATTCTGTTGATTGCTGCCATTCTCAAGGACACAGATTTACAGTATCTCATTAAAATTATTCGTGCCTTGGGCATGACTCCTTTAGTGGAAGTTCACTCCCTAGCTGAACTCGATCGCATTTTGGCCCTTGAGGGAGTTTCTCTCGTAGGCATTAATAATCGGAACTTAGAAACCTTTGAGGTCAATTTAAACACCACCACCGAGTTGTTAAAAGCTCGTCAAGATCAAATTAAAGAGCGAGGCATTCATATTGTCAGTGAATCAGGCATACATACCCCTCAACACTTACAACAGGTCAAACAAGCCGGAGCTAAAGCTGTTTTAATCGGGGAATCACTGGTGAAACAAGATGATCCCCAACAGGCGATCGCCGAGTTATTTGCTTCCAATGATGATTAATGATATTTGTTGAGCCAATCTAAGAAAATTGAATTAAATCTTTCAGGGCATTCATCATGAGGACAATGACCCGCTTTTTCCAGTTCAACTAAAGTAATTTGCGGGTTTAATTGGGAAAACTGCGAAGCTAAAGTAACCGGAATCATGCGATCCTGACGACCCCATATTAATAAAATCGGGATGGTTAACTGGGGTAAAACAGTCTTAACTTGGGGGGAATAGCCAGGCTTTTTCAGTCCTTCAAATAATAAACAAAAGGCTCTAGCGGCCCCCTTATCTTGGGGAGGCAGGGTAATCATCTCGACTAATTCATCCGTAATGGCTAATTTGTCATAATAAGCAATACCAACCCAAGACCGAATAACAAAAGGACGACGAATAAGATCAAATAAGAGTTTTAATAATAAAGGCGGTGTCAATAATCCCTCAATGGTATTAACGGCAGCTCTTAACCCTTTAGGAATCATTTCCTCTCTCAAAGAAACATCAGGCAAACTCAAAAGTGTTATTCCCTTGACCATTTCGGGATATTTAAAGGCTGTAGTTACACAAACCAATGAGCCAATGGAATTACCCACTAAAATAACGGGTTGACCGATAAACGTTTGCCAAAAATCATAAATTTGCTCGGCCCAAAGATAAATGGTGTAATTAGTTGCTGCCTTTTGCGATCGCCCAAAACCCAATAAATCCACAGCATACACTCGATACTGTTGCCCTAGTATGGGAATGTTATGTCGCCAATGTTCTACTGCGGCCCCAAACCCATGTAATAAAATTAGGGGGGGTTTGCCGGTTTTCGTTTCTTTGTCAATGGCGGGGAAAAAAGTGTAACGAATGGTCTGACCTCGCCAATTCCAGTATCTGACTCTTCCAATTCTTTTCTCACCAGAGGGTTGCTGACTCACGTAGTTATTCGGTTCATAAATCTTTACACCTTTTTATTTTACGATGGCCCTGAGAAAGATTAAACTAGGAGACAAATGGGGAATGACTTATCCTTGAGGATGAATTCTCCTACCCTAACAATAAACTTAATCAATACAGCCAGAACTTAGTAGAAAATAATTACAATAAAAAAGGCTATCATAACAGCCTCAATTTACTACTAGAGTTCATTAATCATATCAAGAGAGATTAACAAACACCTGTGATAGATAAAAGACGCACACACCGAGATCTCCCCAAAATTAACGAAAGAATTCGCTTCCCAGAAATTCGAGTCATCGATAGTGATGGAGCTCAACTGGGGATTATTACCCCTGAAGAAGCCTTGAATGTGGCTCAAGAACGAGAGTTAGACTTGGTGTTGGTGAGCGAGACTGCTAAGCCTCCTGTTTGCCGAATTATGGATTATGGCAAGTATAAATTTGAACAGGAGAAAAAAGCCAGAGAAGCTAAGAAGAAACAACACACAGCTGATGTTA
Organism: Crocosphaera sp.; assembly: GCA_030064935.1. Classification (GTDB taxonomy): domain Bacteria; phylum Cyanobacteriota; class Cyanobacteriia; order Cyanobacteriales; family Microcystaceae; genus Crocosphaera. Next base: position 17,597 of record JASJEA010000026.1, read on the forward strand.
AAGAGGTGAAAATGCGCTACAAAATTGATGAGCATGATTATCAAGTGCGCGTCAATCAGGCAAAACGCTTTCTTAAATCAGGAGATAAGGTAAAGGCAACCATTACTTTTCGGGGAAGGGAAATACAACACGCCAATTTAGCTCAAGAGTTGTTGAGTCGTATGGCTGCTGATTTGAAGGACTTAGCAGAAATTCAACAAGCTCCAAAACGGGAAGGTCGTAACATGATGATGTTAATGAGTCCCAAAAAGGAGTCGAAATAAAATCAAGGGACAAGATGATGTTAACGTATTTTTTCCGTACTCCTCATCGATGAATGTCTCGTCTAATTGAAATATTAAAAATATCTAAACAGACGTGGTTAAGTGCGTCTGTTTTTCGTAAGAACCGAAAAAAAAGGGTTCCCAGCCTCCAACTTAAGGTAGAGGTAATTCTACATTCTCATATCAAATTCGCTTAATCAGTAAACGTTAAAATTGCTATTGTAAATCTATCTTCCCCTGCCTCCTCTGCT
>JASJEA010000027.1 GCA_030064935.1 Crocosphaera sp.
CTTTTCGGCAGTTCAAGTATATCATACAAAATATCAAGCCGTCCTATAAGGACGGGGTTTCTACCCAATTTTCTGATGAACTTTCCCAGATTAGATCCAGATACCATTGAAGAAGTTAAAGAAAAAATTGATATTTATGAAATTATTTCTGACTATGTTGTTCTCAAAAAAAGAGGACAAAATTATGTAGGTTTATGTCCATTTCATCAGGAAAAAACCCCCAGTTTTACAGTTAATCAAAGCAAAAAAATGTATTATTGTTTTGGTTGTTCACAAGGGGGAAACGGTATTAAATTTTTAATGGAAATTGGACAACAATCTTTTAGTCAAGTTATCTTAGAATTAGCCAAACGTTATCATGTTCCTATCAAAACTTTAGAGCCAGAAAAGCGACAAGAAATACAAAAAGAACTATCTTTACGGGAACAACTTTATGAAATTGTTGCCTTAACCAGCAATTTTTATGAACATGCACTACAAGATAATATAGGAGAAAATGCTCTTAATTATCTTCTCAAAAAAAGAAAATTATCACAAGAAATTATACAACAATTTAGCTTAGGATATGCTCCTGGAGGATGGGAAACATTATATCATTATTTAGTGGAACAGAAACGTTATCCTATTGCCTTAGTGGAAGAAGCTGGACTTATTAAACCCAGAAAAAAAGGCCATGGTTATTATGATACATTCCGCGATCGCTTAATGATTCCTATTAAAGATATTCAAGGTCGTATTATTGCTTTTGGTGGACGAACTTTGACTGAGGAAGAACCTAAATATCTCAATTCTCCTGAAACTCCATTATTTAATAAAAGTAAGACTTTATTTGCTCTAGATCAAGCAAAAAATAGTATTCGTTCTTTCGACAAAGCTATTGTAGTCGAAGGTTATTTTGATGCTATCGCTCTTCATGAATCGGGTATTACTAATACAGTTGCTTCCCTAGGAACAGCATTTAGTGAAAGTCAACTTAAACAGTTATTAAGATATACAGATTCAAAACAAGTTATCTTCAATTTTGATGCAGATAACGCAGGAATTAAAGCAACAGAGAGAGCGATAACAGCAATAGAGTCACTTATTTATTCAGGACAAGTCAACCTTAAAATTCTTAATATTCCCGATGGTAAAGATGCTGATGGGTTTATTAAGTCTCATGATAATGGCTCACAAAAATATCAAGAATTACTTAGCTCAGCACCTCTGTGGGTTGACTGGAAAATAAAAAAAATATTAATCAATAAAAACTTAAAAAAAGCAGATGAATTTGATAAAATTGCTCAAGAGATGGTTAAAATTTTAAATAAATTATCAGACAGTAATCAAAGAAGTTACTATCTTAGCTATTGTGCAGAAATTCTTGCCCAAGGAGATGCGAGACTTCTTACACTTTACCTAAAAAATTTACAAACTCAGTTAAGTAAACCGCTTACCAATGTTCCTAAAACAAAGAAAAAAGTAACTTTTGTTAAACCTGAAAATATTGCGGAAAATAATCTTTTAAAAGAGGCAGAAACAATTTTACTTAAGATTTATATTAACTATCCTGAATATCGTCAACAAATATTTAATAAACTTGAAGCAAATAATCTTTATTTTAGCTTATCAGAACATCGTATTATATGGAGAAATATACTAGAAATAGAACCAAAAATATTAACAATAGAGGATGAATCTAATCATCAATTAATCTCTCAAATACAAACAAAAATAGCACAATCATCACAAGTCATGAATAGAATCAATGAACTTTTAAATTTTCGAGAAATTGAACAATATGAAGATAGTAATAGATTAAGCTTAATTATTGATGCTGCTTTGATTTCTTTAGAGACAGTAAACTTAGAAAAATATTGTCGTTATTGTGAAAAAAAATATAAAAGCATTAATGCTCAAGAAGATAAACTTAGTTATCAATATTATTTAAAAGAATACTTTTCCAGTAAACAAAAAATATCACACCTGCAATCATTACGAAGTGTTTCTCAATTGGATATTTATGGCTCATAAAAAATCACCCAAAAGGATGATACTAAAGAAGGAAGTTTTAATTTTAGATTTTGTTTTATTGTAGAAACAATCCGTAGACAAACTAGAAAAATATAAATTGAACCATGCCCAAATCGTTAACAGCAATCAAACAATGGTTTCATACGCATCTTATTCAAGAAGTACCCGCAAAGTTATCGGTTTGTGAATTTGAATGTAGGGAAACCTATTGTGATCGAAATATTTGGGAAAGATGTCAGAAAATAAATCACTAGATTAAGGGAAATTTGACAGAATCCACTGCCCTTATGGCGAGTGGGTTCTGATTCAACAATTACTTGTTGAATCCTACTCTCAAATGAGGTTTACTAGGCTGAGGAGGTACTTACCTTGCTAGGTCATACATCCATCTGTTTCCAGACACCCTGCCGATTCAGGGTTAGTCGTCACTTTCTAGGGGACTCCCAGTAGGTAGCTGAAAATCGCTACACTCCAATTCTAACACAATTACGCCCTGAAGGGCGGGGTTTTAGACCCATTATTTTTCGATAAATGCTCATTAATTTCTAGAATAATCTGTTAGTATAAATGAGTCCTAAGTATGATGCAGTACAAGTATCTTGCTGGTTGCAGCCCACAATAATGTATTGCTGTTAATGTAATAGGATTTAAAAGAATACAAGAATACACACAATAGTTTCATTAATGACAAATCAATACTTTGCAACAGTTGCTAGAGGATTAGAAGAAGTTGCTGCTCAAGAGTTAGAGAAATTAGGCGCAAAAAACGTTCAGCCAGACTTTACTGGGGTTTATTTTGAAGGTAATAAATCCCTATTATATCGAGTTAATATTTGGTCAAGAATCATCTATAGAGTTTTAGTGTCCATTGATACAATTAATTGTAAAGATGCTGAAGAATTATATAATAGTGTCAGAAAAATAGATTGGTCTAACTATTTACAATTGGATCAAACTTTTGCCGTTAGTTGTACTGGAAAAAATGAGGAACTCAATCATACTCATTTTACTGCCTTGCAAATCAAAAATGCTATCGTTGATCAGCAAAGAGACCGTTTTAATAAACGATCTAATATTGATATAAAAAATCCAGATATTTTGGTTAACGCTCATATTCATCATGATCAATGTATACTCAGTTTAGACAGTTCTGGAGACAGTTTACATCGAAGAGGATATCGTCCAGCAATGGGACTTGCACCCCTAAAGGAAAGTTTAGCGGCTGCTCTCTTAGAAATGGCAGAATGGACTCCCAATATACCTTTTCTAGACCCCATGTGTGGCTCAGGAATCTTACCCATTGAAGCCACATTAAAAAGCTTAAATATTGCCCCAGGTTTATCGAGGAATACTTTTAGCTTTGAACATTGGCCAGACTTTGATTTAGCTTTATGTAACGAGATCATTGATGAAGCTATTCAACAACAAAAAAATGAACTGGCTGCACCGATTTTTGGTAGTGATCAAGACTTGAAAATGATTCAACAAGCTAGAATAAACGCAAGAAAATGCGATCTTGAACACCATATTCATTTAAGTCAGGTTGCCCTAGAAAATATTGAAGCTCCAACAGATCATGGTATTATTATTTGTAATCCTCCCTACGGTAAACGGCTGGGAAATACCCAAGAATTAGGCAAGTTATATAAATTATTGGGAGATGTCTTTAAACAGCGTTTTAAGGGATGGACCGCTTATGTCTTAAGTGGAAATAAGGAACTTACAAAAAAAATTGGCTTAAGAACATCAGGGCGTATTCAATTGTACAATGGTTCTTTACCTTGTACCTTACTTAAATACGAGTTGTATTAACCCAGTTTAAGGATGAGTTTTGCACAGTTTCTTGAAAATTATTACAGGTTAGTTCAACTCCTAACCAACTTCCTAAAATGGCTAAATCTTGATCAAAAATTGTTGTTAGTTTTTCAATATTCTCCGTACTTAATTCTGGTTTTTTCTTGATTGTCCAGAGACTTCTTACCCAAGTACGAAAGCTTTTTGGAATCAGTAAACGTCGTAATTGTTTTAATCCTGGTGCCTCTACAATAATATCTCGCCAAGCACTTTTAATCATGCGTTCACTGGAGACATTACTAGCATTTAATTCCTCATCCCATTGGGGTTGTTTTGTATATCCAATAAAGCGACAAATTTTTTCTAATTCTATCTGAGGACTGCTTAACATTTTCTCAAAAAAGATGGGTAATATTTTGTCTTGTCCAAAGGTATCAAAATAAGGCTGTAATTGTTTAGTATACAGACTATATTCAATCAATTCAGGATTTTGAGAAAGACTATCATTAATTTCTAAAGAAATAACTCTTTGACTCCATTCATGAATATATTGAGAGACCAAACGATTAATAGGATGACGCATAACATAAATAAATTTAGCATCAGGGAGATGTTGTTGTAATCTTTCAATGGTATGGGGATAGGTAGGTAATTTAGTGTAATGAGTGCTAGATTCTCCCCGTAAATCATCAAGATTAGCCTCTTGAAAATGGGATAAATACAACTCTAAACCTTTATGATATTCTTCATCGTTACTAAAAAAATTAGGTTCTTTAAGTTCACTCATGAAAATTCCAGGTTGTTGGTTTAATTGTTCATGGAGAGAACTTGTAGCGCATTTCATAGCACCAATAATAATAAAATTAGGTAGTTTTTTCATGATTATTAGCAGATAAAATGGGTAGTTTTAAGGGTTCTTTCCAATTCATCCAAATATCTTGTTCTTGATATTCACAAGTATGGGGTTGTTTATTGTTGATCACTTCTCGTATCCAAGCAATACTTCGCCCTAATAACCAACCAAAATTAGCTATCCAGAGACCAAATGTTCCGTAAAATTTAGCAAAATAGCGAGAACGAGAACTATAAAGGTAAGGACGGGGACGTTTACGGGCAGCTAGATCTGATTTGACCGAACCACTGCCTCCCCTCAGATGAACGACTCTAGCATCAGGCCAATGAAGAACAGTCCATCCTGCATTTCTAGCGCGACGACAGTAATCCACATCATCAAAATACATAAAATACCCTTCATCCATCAGGCCTATTTTCTCGATAACTTCTTTTCTAATTAAAACACAGGCAAAACTGGTCCACTGAGGTTCAAAAGAAGTATTGCTCACGGGTATGGGTACATCATAAGAATTAAGCAATTTGGTAATGGGTCCGGTTGCTGCACCATCTATGAACTGACTAACGGGTGAATGATAGCGAAAACAGCTAATTTGCGGCGTTTCATCAGGCCATTCTAGACGAGGACTAATTAAACCTGCTTTAGGATGCTTTTCTAAGGCAGCTTCGAGAGAGGCGAGCGCTCCTGGCCTAACGATGGTATCACTATTGAGAAGCAAGTAGGCATTAGCTGTCACTGCTTTGATACCAATGTTATTACCTGCAGAAAAACCACCATTCAGGGGGGAGGCAATTAAAGTTACCCAAGATTCCCATTTATAATCTTCAATCGCTTGTTTTAAAATAGGAATAGAGTCGTCCCCAGAATTATTATCTACTAACATAACACTATGACATGAGTTATCTATCTGAGGTTGAAGAGATTTTAAACAGTCTATCACCAGTTTCGGGGTTCGATAATTAATAATAACAATGGCTAGATTCATTTTCTTACTAAATTTGCTAACTTTCCTTAGAGTATCATTAGTTGAACCATTATGGTTAAAATTATTTATATAGTTTACGGTAGTGTATCATAAGCAGTGAAAGTATAATTTTTTCCTTATTTTATGCTAGAACGCCAAGAGGTAGGAAAAAGAGTGTTCAAATCTGAAATAATTTTCTACTATAGTTAAGACATAATTTTTAACAAGTTAGTAAACAAAATAGTAAAAGAAAATCTAGTTTACATTTGGTTAAATATCGCTATAAAGAATTGGCAAATTGTTGGATTTTTCTGGGAGATAGAAGTCGGCAGAGTGCCAAATAATTTTGGAAAACATTGCCGAAAAATTATCATAATAATGGAAAATTTTATACAGATTTCTAGCAATCTTATTGCGATGTTATTACAAGCGTTCGCGACTATCCTAGTAACAAGAAAAGTGGTGAAACAACGAGGATTCAAAGATTAAATAATACCTTAAGGCATCGTTGCTCTTGTTTGGTTAGAAAAAGTCTATCATTGTCTAAAATCTTTTTCAATCATGAAGGAGCAATTTTATATTTTATTCATCACTAATATAATGAGGAAATACTATCAACTTAGATTGATTTTCACTACTTAAATTACACTACCCAGAAAATGTTATTAACAAAATTTTAACCACAATGTCAGGAGTAGAAAATCTCAATGTCAAGGTAATGGTAAGCACTCGTTAGTTTTTCGGCCTAACAAAAAAAATAGAGTGAGCATATACTCACTCTTAAGGAAAAAATGTATATAATTTGACTGAGAACGGCTATAATCCAATCCGATTGACCGTACTGTATCTAGTAAAGGGGGTGAGGGCATAACTCACCCTTTTTAATTACATTAAGCCCAACTGAGAAAGGATTCCTTGTCCGGTTAAATACTCGGTAGCAATACCGATCAGGAAGCCAAGCATGGCTAGACGACCATTCCAGTTCTCAGCAAATGAAGTGAAGCCGAATTTAGATTCTTGATTGTCCATGATAATTTACCTCTTTATTTGGTAACTGCAATTAAGTCAAGTGCTTGAATACAATCTTAACAAAACTTTTTAGAGATTGCAAGATTTCTTTACACTTAATCAAAAGTTATGAATCATCCTCAATTTCCGATCAAGGCTCTGGCTAGGAAGGATTAATATTCGAGCCTGGGAAAGCCTCCGGTTCTGATGAAGGGGCATTGTTCTCCGAGCTACCTCAATGATATTCAAGCTAAGTTAAGTGACGATGGAAAAATCGAGCCCCATCACTCAGGTAATAATTCACTTAAACAATGGGGAAAAGCATGAGTTGGAGATATAGGGTTTCTCACTCTCATGAGGTACACTGATATCTTCTTCTCAAACTCCGAACTGCCAAAGCTAAAAAATTTTGTCCCTCACAAGTATGGGAAATGCTCTAGCTTAGTTAAGCTACTTTTCAAGGAATTGAGCGGAGCTTATGGTAGGTTTAGGCAATAAAAACCATAAAAAATGGGGGGAATTTCTCTCCCCCAATTGGTGGTCGTTGGATCGAAAAAGTCTTAGACTAATAATTGAGTTGTGACCCGTGAGAAGTGACACAAAAATGAATACATACGATAAATTTGCATTTAAAAAAACCTTGCTTAAACAAGGGATCAGTTTTATTAGTGGATTGAGTCTTGTAGGCAGTGGTATGGGTTTCACCGAAGCAATCGCTTCTACAGACACTCTTGTTAATCTTGAATCTTCTGCCATAACCATCAACAAACCTGAACAGGCTCCTTCGAGTCTGCTCAAAGTTCCGAAAGCCTCTCCTTATGTGGCTCCGCCCTCAACCACTGGCACTAAACCCAGGCTACAAAGTTCCCCAACTAAACCTACCCAGCCCAAAGTCTCGCCAAAACCTTCCGTTTCTCATACTCGTCAAACCTCTGGCCCCAAAGTCAAATTATCGGCACCAAAAATACTAGATCCCCAAACTTCCAAAAACGATCCCCCCAAAGTTGTCAAAGAAACTTTATCTAAACCTCAAAAGATTCAATTATCCCCTTCTGTAATCACAGGAGGGAAAAATAGTTATATAGACACTACAAGCTACAAAAACCCCAATCAGCCTGTAGTAACCCCCAATAAGGTTATCCTAACGGAACGAAAAACTGGATGTGAAACTATTGCTCAAAATGGCCAGTTATCTCAGGGAAGTTGTGGAACCCTAACCGTTAAAAAACCGACAATTAAAGCCCCTCAGAAGTTAGCTTCTCGTCGTGTTACTTTGGCTTCTCGTCGTCAAGTCACCCCTGTAACTTCGGCAACCCAATCGGTGAAAAGATCCCCCAAAGTACAATCTCTGCGCTTAAAACGTCGTCCCATTGCACCAGAACAAGTGGTCAGTTTGCAACCTGTTCAACGACAGGGATTATCTATTGCTTTAGAACCTATTCCCCGCTACAACCGCTCTGCCTCAATGTATTCCAATACTGTTCGTCCACGGGGTAACACCGACTTGATTTTCCCTTTGCCTGTGGTGGCTAACATGACTTCTGCCTTTGGTTGGCGAATTCATCCCATTGCTGGAACTCGGAGAATGCACAATGGCACCGACTTTGGTGCGCCTTTAGGAACCCCTGTTTTGGCTGTTTATCCTGGAGAAGTGTCCCACGCTGACTGGGCAGGGGGTTATGGCTTAATGGTGACGTTACGGCATTTAGAAGGCACTCAAGAGTCTCGTTATGCCCATCTTTCCGATATTTATGTACAACCGGGAGAATGGGTAGAACAGGGAACGGTAATCGGACGACTGGGTAATACCGGCTATTCCACTGGCCCCCACCTTCATTTTGAATGGCGACATCTAACAGATCAAGGATGGGTAGCAGTTGATGCTGGTCTTCATTTGGAGTACGCAATGGATAATTTAATCCGTACGATGCAGTTGGCTCAAGCTACTTCAAACCCTGATAGTTAAGTTAAGTAGGGGGAGTAATATTATTACTCCCTCGTTCCTAAAATTATTACTCCTCACTCTGAACTCAAGTTCATGAACGCTGAATTTCGGCAAATATCTCGGCTAAGATTTCTCCTCCTCCTGCTTCTCTAACACGAAGGGCTAAATCTTGTCCGAGTTTCTCGGCTTCGTTTGATGGTCCGCTAATGGTATCTTTGATGAGTCTTTTTCCATCTAAACTGGCTACCATGCCGACTAAGGTTAAGACATCGTTTTCTATTTTGGTGTTGACTCCAATGGGAACTTGACAACCCCCTTCAAGTTCTCGTAAAAATGCCCGCTCTGCATAACAGCGATCGCGCGTTTCGGGGTGTTCTAACACTTTCAACAATGCCAAAATATCAGGATCTCCGCTACGACATTCGATCCCCAAAGCCCCTTGTCCGACTGCATGAAGGGAAATGTCATCGGGTATGATTTGATGAATGCGATCGCTCATATCTAACCGTTGTAATCCAGCGACGGCTAAAATGATAGCGTCATATTCTCCCGAATCTAGTTTACTCAAACGGGTGTTGACGTTACCTCGCACATCTTTAAAGGTGAGGTGGGGATAATGATGACGTAGCTGTGCTAAACGACGCAGAGAGGAGGTTCCAATCACCGAGCCTTCGGGTAGGGTATCCAGTTGTTTATCTTGGTGTTTTTCGTTAACCACGAGTGCGTCTGCGGGGTTGACTCTTTCGGTAACGCAACCTAACATTAAGCCGTCAGGTAGATTCGTAGGCAAATCCTTTAAAGAATGTACTGCAAAATCCACCTGGTTTTCCAGCATTGCTGTTTCTAATTCTTTGGTAAATAACCCTTTATCTCCAATTTTCGCCAAGGCCACGTCTAAGATTTTGTCTCCTTGGGTACTCATGGTTTCTACATCAAATTGATGCTGAGGATAATGTTTTTGTAGTTCTCCTTGTATCCAATAAGTCTGCACTAAGGCCAATTGACTTTTGCGAGAACCGATACGAATGGGGCGACTAGAAACAACCATAGAAGGTAAGATAATAGGTCATGGTAAAAGGGTGACTTGATCTAGCCTATCGTAGTGTTTGACCGTCGTTAATAGATGGGGAGGATTACAGGGATAAATAGTTACATCTCTTTACAATTAATTATCTCTGGTATTGATTTGTCTTGAGATGTTTATCTAAAATTCCTTTGAAGGGGTTACGTGCTTTGGCTTCCAATCTTTGACCTGTTTTCCACCAATAACTACATAATCCTAAAGTAATTAGCCAAAATAAGCAAGTTAATGGCCAGCCAATAGAAAGGGTATCTAATAAAGCGAAGGAAACTAAGCTAAATACGATAGGAAACCAACAAAACCAAGGAAAGGCTAAGATTGATAAGTAGCGTATGATTCCTAATTCCTGTTCAGTTCCTTCGTACCATACTCCTAGGCCATAGCCAACAGCTCCAGCGAAAGCTCCAGCCACAGCGAAACCTCCAACTACAGCGACACGTTCAGATCCAGGCAAAGCTCCAGCGAAAGTTCCAGCCACAGCGAAAGCTCCAACTCCAGCGACAGCGACACCTCCAGCGACAGCGAAAGCTCCAACTCCAGCGACAGCGACACCTCCAGCGACAGCGAAAGCGAAAGTTCCAGCCACAGCGAAACCTCCACCGAAAGCGAAAGCTCCAACTCCAGCGAAAGCTCCAGCCACAGCGAAACCTCCAGCGAAAGCTCCAGCCAAAGCGATATTAAAAGCGATATCAAACGTCTTTTCGTCTGTTAAAGTGTTATATAAACTCGTTATTCCTTCCCAAACTAATTCTTTTTGCAAAAATTTAGTAATTTCTTTCAGGAATGTCCAAACACCAAAAAAGCCTAAACTCATTAATAAAGGAAGAGCAAGAGAATCTTCCATTGAACGGAATTCTTTGGATACAATAATTAAAAAAGTTACAATAATTGGAAGTATTATTATTATCCCAGCAAGAATAAGCATTGAAAAAATAGAGAAAGTTGTATTATTCAAGATGTTGCTACAGATAACTATGCTTTCAACTATTGCTCCTAGAGAAAGCAAAACAGCAACTATAAAAATTACCCGATAATGTCTGCTCTGAAAAAATTGATATTCAACCTCTTCATAAAGATTACGCCAATTATTAATCGTTAAACCTTGAGGAAATTCAATCAAGCGATGCAATAAATCTAGTTGTAAAGGACAGGGTAAATTCAACAAAAAGTTTAAACATTCTAAATTAATATCCTCAGTAATAATCTTGCCAACTTCTTGAAGTATTTTCTCTTGGATATCTTCTGTCAAGGCTGATTGTTCTAGCAAGGCTGTTGCATCAGAACTAATTTTTTGAGGTAAATTAACACCTTTAAAACCAGCGATCGCACAGATTGGAATCATCAGACGAGGATCGATCTTAGGTTGAAAAAAAGACTCTAAATGAACAGTCTTATTATCAAGCTGATTAACCAATAGATAAGCAATTCTTCCTGCTATAATAGAGACATTTGAATTAGAAGTATCAAAAGGATGCCAAATCCAATCTAAATATGCTGCTTTTTTTTGTTCTTGACTAATTAATTTTTCTTGTTGGTTTAAAGCTTCTTCAATTTCTGGTAATTGAATTAAAGAACCTAAATGCCATGCTGTTCGATTTTCTAATTTAGAATCCCATAAAAATGGTACAAGAGCGATCGCTGCTTCAGGAGTACCAATATTTTTGATATCTTCTAATATTAAATGTAATTGATTACTTGCTTTAGCCAAATCAATCAAAGAAGGAATGCTTAAATTGCCTAAGTCCACTAACCCTTGTTTAATAGTCTGTTGTAAATCAAGATCATGATAATAATTAAGCAAACTTATCACAGCTTCTGGCTTATTTGTTTTGACTAAAGCTTCAACAGCAGCCTTTCGATAATCTAAAGAAAGATTCTCTTTAAATGTCTTACTTAAAAATTCAAATACTTCTTGTCCTCTTGAACTAGAACTAGCAGCAACAGAACCTAAAGCATTTAAAATTTGCTCGTTATCTTCGTCTCCTAATTTATCTTTAAAATACTCAATAATTTCTTTAGCTAATTCTGGTTCTACTTCAATGGTATCCCCTAAACATTCAAAAGCCATCAATTTATCTTCTTCATAAACTTGCTTAATTAAATCTGTACTATTATTGGGCAAACCACACCATAACTTCATAATTTCTCGCCAGTCATTGGGGGCATTTTTCCAATAATTAACTAAGTCATCAGACTTTTCGGTAAGCGCAGCAGCGACAAAATACTCTTCTAATGTTTGATGAGCAAACTGATAACGTTGTCCTCCATCAAGACGTAATAGTAAACCACTTCTTTTAACAATTTCATCAATTATTTTATCAACTTCTTCTAGTTTTATATTCAACTTGTCTAGCATTTTTTTAACTTGCTCTCTAGTTTCTATATCTGAAATAATCCGACGATTTTGTTGAGATTCTTGAGATGAATTACTTCTCGTTTGAACATACAAAGCTAACCCTTGAAGCACTCGTCTTTTTTGAATTCCTGTATAATTATTAGGTACATTTTTCGCTTCATCTCTCGCCTCAGATAAAATGTCAATAGCCTTTTTATAAAATTCCCCCCGTGAGTAGGGTAAAATAACAGTCGTATCTGTATAAAGATAAGCAATAATTGTCAACAGTAAAGGATTTTTGGCTAAGGTTTTAATTTTAGGTCTATCATCCAAAGTTTTTAGTAATTGTTCAACAGATTTATTCGGAGGCATTTGATATTTAAATGAGTTCAAAAAACGCCGTATTTGTTGATCATTAAAGTCATTAATTTCTAAGGTTTTATTAACAGTATCATAAAGCTCATTGTTATAAACAGCCGTTCGACAAGTAATAATAAATGGACATTCTTTATACTTATTTAAAAATGCCTTTAATCTTTTAATAACTTCACTACGACTATCATCTATCACTTCATCTAAACCATCAAAAAGTAATAACAAACGTCCTGTTTTTAAACTTATTTCAACACAATTATTAGCATTAGGAAAATCATTCTCATAGAAAAATTCAACTAATTTATTCGTTAAAGATTCGACTGTTAAATCAGATAAATTTACTGTACTTAGTTCAAGCAATACGGGAATTATAGGAGTCGAAAATTGATTTAATCCTCGTTCTGCATAAGAGAGAGTTAAATATTTTAGTAGGACAGATTTTCCTGAACCTGGACTTCCTATTACCATTAATTTATAATAGTCTTCTAAAGCTTTTTCTGCTTCGATTAAAGACTGTTCAGATTGCTCTTTCTTTTCCTTAACTTTCAAAGGAACATAAATTTCTCGCATTTCCAAAGGACGATTTTGACGAAAAGAGATATAAAGTTTTTCATATTTATTTACCAAAGCTTTTTTATACTTTCCTATTGCTATTTTTCTTAAAAATTGCCATCCAGAAAAACTATTATAAAACCATTTAAACCCTTTATCAATATAATTATTTGCTCTCACCCAATCTCGAATCAGAAAACCTAAAAAACCTATCCCAGTTATCCATGTTATTAATTCTTTAAACCATTCCTTGGGAGAATTTTTATTTTGCTTTTTCTTTTCTTGATTCAGTTTATTATATTCTGCTTCATAGGTTTCTGCGATATCAAGTTCACTTAATACAACAGAATTAGAAGAATATTCTTTAACAATTAAATCTGTCTTCTTATCCAGATTATTATCGACATGAAACTTAGCCTTATTTTTAATCTCTTCAACTAATTCTTGACGATTTAAACTAGGTTTAGTTGTTGGATTTTGATTCAAAACTGGTGTTACTGTTCCCAACAAAATACAACTGATTAATGCTAAGGTTAAAAATAAAGCCAATTGTCGATACTTAAATCTATTAAATTTATTGAGTAAAGTCACTATTTCTTTAAACATAAAAAACCATCAAACAATCATCAACAATGTAAAGACATATCCGCATTCAATTTAGTGGACTATTTCAGCTAAAATGAGGTAATAAGAATGTGAGAATCTTGCTTACTATAGCAATTACTAATGATATGTGAGACATGAGAGCATATATAGAACATCATAGTATTATGTCCCTACACATATGCCATCGTAGGGATTTAACACTATTAAATACTGCTTTCGGTTTTCTCACAACTGAAAGCTGATTGCTATATAACCATATACTAGCGAGCAAGATGCTCACACTAATGTAAATCTAATGCCATAAATTGGCTGTGTCACCCTACCAAAGTAAGTTATACTCCCACAATTCATGTTATAACAGGGGCATAATTGTCCATCACAACCTACCATTTCCCTGAAACATTTAGAGTTTATATTGTCTGTAATACACCATAGTAATCAAATTTCAGTTGTGACAAAAAGGGGAAAGCCCTTAACATTGTTAAGTCGCTACAAAGGTATTTAATAGTATCCATTGAACTTAATTACTATTTTGTTGATCAGGAATACTAATTGTATAAAAATGACCCCTTATTAGACCATGTTATTAGCAACAGATCCTAACACGGGTAAATTTAATCTTTGTATTTCTTTGATAGCTTTTTTGTAGAGAGATTGGGGTGTTTTTTTCAAGGTAGCCACCATAATGATGCCATCCGTTTGTTTGGCTAAAAGTTTGATGTCTGAGGTTAAGAAAAAGGAGGGACTATCATAGATGACCAAGTCATAGGTTTTTTCTAACTCTTCTGTCAAACTTTTGAGTTTAGGGGACCATAAATGTTTGAAGGTTGGATCAACACCTTCTCCCATCGTTAACACCGACAAATTGTCTATCGTATCAACCGACGTAATAACTGTCTGGGCTGAGACTTGATCTCGAAGAACATTTATGAGACCTTTTTGATTGGAAACGTTTAATAAATTGTGAAGTTGAGGGTTAGAGAAATTGGTATCGACTAATAATACCTGTTGTCCTTTTTGTGCCGCATTGATGGCTAAATTGACAGCAGTGGTGGAGCATCCATCTCGCTCTTCCACGGAACAAAGCATAAGAGAGCGAAGTTCAGAAGCTTGTTGTAAATACAGTTGTAAATAAAGATCGTCAAACGCTTCGAGAAAAAGAGACTGATAACTAGGAGAAGATAAGTTTTCTGCTTCCATTGAAGTATAGACTTTATCCTCGTAAACCCTTTCCGTCTCTTCAAGTTCTGTTTTTGGGGAATATGAGGGAGAAACCTTTTCGGATAAAAGGGTACGATCATCTTTCGGTATCTCACCCAATAAAGTGGTGTTTGAGACTTCAGAAACATCTTCGGCTGTGTAGAAAATATTTCGTCGTTTTTCCCACAATAATGCTAAACCAGTTCCTAATAAGATACCCGCCATTGCTCCTGCTAAAAGTTTCTTGTTACGACTTGGGGGTGCGCCAATAGGATTGCCTTCTTCATCCAGGGGAATTTGAGGTTTTGAGATTAATTGCCAGGGAATTTCTTGTGCGGCTTCAACTTTGAGGGTTTCTCTTTGCAGTAATAGTTTGTTGAGAATTTCTTCGGTTAGGGTAATTTGACGCTCTACCTCGGTATACTCGTTGATCAGATTGGGATAACGTTTAACTTGTTGTTCTAGTTGTTGTTTTTTGGGTTCAATGGTTTGTAATTGGGCTTCTAACTGCTTAATTTCATTATTAGTTTGTAGTAACTGTTGAATTAATCCTAAACGAGTGGGATCTTGAAATTTTAAGGCCGCTGAATTAGGGGAGACGGATAAAGCGTTTTTTGTGATGATTTCTTGGGTAGTTTGATTAAGTAAATTGTGAATATTATCTCGTTGCTCTTTTAAGTCTTGAACTTGGGGGCTATTATTGGTAAACGTTGCTGAAGCGATGGCAATTTGACTATCTAAATCTTGCAATTGGGACAGAAGTGCAACCCTAGTAGGATCTTGACTGAGGGTTGCTGCGGCAAATGCTTCGTCGGGGGATAATTGTAGTTGTTGTTGTAGAGAGCTCGCTAGTTTTATTTGAGCTTGTAGTTGGGTATTAAGGTTAAATTGTTGTTGTTCTATGGTACTAATTTGAGTAAGAACTTCTTGGTTTTTGGGCAAAGGATCGATTAATTCGTAGTTTTGTCGAAGTTTTCTTTGTTTTTCTTTGAGGTTAGCTAATCTCGATTGTAATTCGGGGAGTTGTTCATCAATGAACTTAACCCCTGCCTTGATATTAGTCTCTCTATCCTGAGAACTATATTGCAAAAAGGTATCGGCAGCAGTGGAGAGAATGGTTTGAACTTCTTTGGGATTTTCCCCTGTATAAGAAACTACAAAGATTTTTGTTTCTGAGCCTCTTCCTTGTCCAACCTGCGCTCGTGTTACTTGCAAATTTTCTCGTAAATCCAACCAAATAGCGGGTATGCCTCGTGTTTTTTCTTTTTCTTGTACGTCTTCGGCAATTCTCAAAGTCATGCCAGGGCTAGTCAGGAAAACAAGATTAGTTGGGTAATCTAGGGCAAATAACTCGTCACGGGGAACCCCTCCTGTACGAGTTAGAGTGGTAGGGTTGGTAAGTTTCCCACTAGCTGTTATAGGTTCTACCAATAACAAGAAATTTCCTGTATAAGTGTAGGGATCTTGCGCACTCCACATCCAGGCCCCAAAGGTGGTTAAACAGGTTAAGCCCCCAATTAGCCAAGCCTTTCTTATCAAGGTTCGTAGATAGGGACGAAAATTAAGTCCTTTTTCCTCCGAGGAATCTCCTTTTTCAAGTTCTTCTATTGGCAAATTTGGTAATGATGTAGTCACGAATCACCCTAACGACTAAACACTAAAATAATAGTCCAATTCTAACATCAGATTCTCTCTAATCACTGATCGCCACTCATGGCAATGTAGACTCTTGCCATAAGTTAATGGTTAAAAACAGTTTTTTGTCAATTACTATTTATAAAACTTTATTATTGTCCGAGTACATCTACTCAAATCAGGCCCATTTTATATACTTTCGTAAGTATTATTGAATTTCAGAAAAGGATCATCGGGAAATTATGCTACGGTTAGACTGGAGGGGCTTTTCTGTGTCGAGTAAGAAGTTAGTAATGTATCAAAGGATCTTAGTTGCTGTTGATAATTCCCCCATAGCTCAACCAGTTATTGATGTTGCGCTTGCCTTAGCTAAGGCTCTCGATGGAGAGTTAATGTTGCTTCATGTTTTATCTCAAAACGGTGGAGACAGCCCCATTAGTTTTGCGCCTTATGCGAGTAGTTATAGTATTGATCTCATTGAAAAATTTCAAGAAGATTGGAAACAATATCAACAAGAAAGCTTGCAGAAACTAGCAACTTGGATCAAACAAGCTGAGGAGGCAGGAGTTAAAAGTAACTTGCGTCAAGAAATGGGCAATCCAGGCCCCATTATTTGTAGTGTTGCCCATGAATGGGGGGCTGAGTTAATTATTATGGGACGCAGAGGCCATTCGATGACAAGTGAACTATTATTAGGTAGTGTCAGTAGTTATGTTATTCATCGCTCTCATTGTTCGGTTCACATTGTACAATTCTGACACCGATCAAGACAACTGCAAATATGGGATTATTAATTGGTTATAAAATCCTGCCTTTGAAATACAGAAACTCGTGAGACAAAGCTTAAATCTTTGTCTCACCAACGACTTCTGACTTGGTTAACCCTAACTCTGCTTAAGGGTTTTTAACTGTTGCAGCAAAACATCGATTTCAGCTTCTAAATGCAAATATTTGACTTGTTGTGCAACTGAATAGGCTCTCCTTACTTGTTTCATCTGACTATCTCGGTTTTGCACTTCCAAGCCTTGGTTTTTGCTATTATTAAGGGTTTCTGAAGAGGAACGAGAAAGGATTTGAGTTGTCATTGATGTTTACTAAGTATATTTACTTAATGTTGTTTGCTTGCGATGCACATTATAACGAATTTTCGTTACCTTGTATAGTCCATCATTCCAAATGATGTCATTGTCTGAAACTCTCTACTGTTATCTACGATACACAGTCATTAAATTTCCTTGGGCATTGTAAACTTCGATGGACTTTTCAGTTTGATTACTAATGTTTTGTAAGCGATGTTCAAAAGTGGCAAGATGGTTGAAGATATCAACTTGAACTTTTAAATTAGCTTGTACTTTAGCTTGCAACGCTAAGTTCCAAAGTTGTTCTAAATAATGAGATTCTAGCCTCATTTTAATTGAATTTTCTTGGATTTCATATTGACATATTCTTTCTTTACTTAAGCACATTGCATCTAATTCTGATCTTATTCTTTGGTATTTCATTTCTTCTTTTAACTTATGATTAGCTTGATTAAGAGATAAACTATAAATTGATATTAAGGGTTGAATCTTATTCCATTGAAAAGTATGCTTAGGGATGTTCCTCAGATAATTAACAGCATTATTCCAAGAATTAACAGCATCTTTCCATTTTTTTTTCTGCTCATATTTTTCAGCTAATTCAGCATATTTTTGGGACTGAGTATGAAGTTTTAAAGCCATTTTTTCTTGTTCTTTTCTCTTTTC
>JASJEA010000028.1 GCA_030064935.1 Crocosphaera sp.
GCTAAAGCTATTTCTGATGTCGGATGGGGAATGTTTGTCAATTTTCTTGACTATAAACTACAACAAAAAGGCGGTTTATTAGTTGAGATTGAGAGATGGTTTCCTTCTTCTAAAATTTGCTCTAATTGTCTTTATCAGATGACAGAAATGCCATTAGATGTTAGAGAGTGGACTTGTCCGAGTTGTGGAACCCATCACGATAGAGACGAAAATGCGTCCAAAAATATTAGAGCAGAAGGCATCAGACAAATATCGGTCTTGGGAACCAGGACTGCTGCTGAAGGAGGGGAAGTCAGACCAAAAGGTGGGCGCAAGTCTGTCTTGAGGCATTCCCCTGTGAGTTCAGAAGCCCCAACTATACCGATAGGTTAGTTGGGGTAGTTCACCCCCCACAAATACTCGTAATAGCATGGGAAACCCCATCTATGAACTACAACTGTATGGCAATGGTCAATTAATAGCAACTTATCAAACTGTTACCGGACGGGCTAATACTCAAAACAGAAATCGCCACCAGGCAGGAACAGAAGCACCACTACCCGACGGTCAATATCACGTCGCAAGTACAGAAGTGCCTGGAACTCATGCCGAAGTTGGAGGAAGATTTCTCCCCATTGAACCCCTTTTTTCCACCGGAAGATCAGCTTTAGGAATTCATTATGACCCCTCTTTCCAAAAGGCTAACGGAGAAGATGGGACCCAGGGATGTATTGCCTTAACCAACAAACGTGACCTTGAACAAGTATTGCAATACGTCTATACCTATCAACCGCAATATTTAGAGGTCGACTTACAGGTGTAATGAGCACACACAGGGAAGATGTAACCATGTTAAAAACCTTAATAGCAAGTATTCTCCTCTTAGGAGCAACGGCTTTACCCATTCAAGCGCAACGACAAGGGCCCGGATGTGGTCCCTACGACAACTGTAGAGGACAAGGTGGACCAGCACACTACGGGCAAATCTGCACCAATGATCGCCGTGGCCGTTTAAATGTCAGAACTGGGCCAGGGGTAAATTATCGCCCCTGGACACAGGTTTCTAATGGACAAACAGTTACCTTATATGACAGTAGAATAGGTCAAGATGGCGGTGGTTATAGGTGGCAACGTATTTATCTCGATGGTAGAGAAGGATGGGTTCGTTCTGATTATGTTTGCGATTAGTAGGGAACAAAACCAATGATCACGGGTCACTTAAGTTAAAATAGTCGATATAAACTTTTAAAGTGTCTCCGTAAAAAGAGTTAGCCGTACTTTTGACGTTTTACGCTTCATCGGCTACTCTTGTAAGCAGTCCAAGGAATACTTGGACTGTTTTTTTAGTCTTAGCGATCGCTTTTTGATCTAAGTGGATCACTTAATAGGTAATATATAAATTTTTTTGACGATATTCAACACAACTGCATGATAATGACTACCTTTCAAGGTTAAGTTAATTTAACAATCCGTTAAAATGCGGTACTTTTCAGGTCTTAAAAAGAGCATCATAAAGATAATCAATTGTTGTTCCCTTTTTTATTAATTGTATTTATCCGATGGTAATGATACAACATCAATTTAAGTCTAAGCAGCTTAGTATATTACTGAAAAATTTTATTATTAAGAAACCAAGGGGAACACTTAAAATAGTTCCCAAAGTCAATGATAAATCCACTGAGAGACCTTATACCTTAGTATTTAATAACGGAGGAATAACCTATGGAGGAATGAATATTCCTCAAAGGGACGAATTTGCTAAAATCTTAGTCCAGAAGGTAAACCCCAAGATTAGTCCTGTTGCCGTCAAAGTTGCCACAAAAAAAGCAACCGATCCCACTTCCGTTAGACAAGTCTTAAACTACCTAGTTCACATCCGAATGTTAACTTGGGAACAAGTTGAAACCTGTATTCGAGAACAAATTTTACGGGTACTTGAATACCTACTGCCCCATTCTGGATCGTTACAATTCAATGATACTTTAGAGTGCGATCTCTGCTTTGGTAAAGACAATCATGTAATGGAGTTGTCTAGCTTAATAGAAAGTCTCAAGGAACGTCAACAAAAATGGGAAGCCCTAACCCCAACAATTCCTTCAGCCGATGCAATTCCTTGTCTTGTAACCACAACACTCCCCCAAATTAATAAACCGGCGGTACGTCAGCATTTAGAAAAATGGGTAGATGGGAAACGCAGTATTACAGAGATTGCTCAACAATTGGACAAAGATCCCCTCTCTATAGCAAGTTTCTATGCTAATGGGGTGCAAATGGGTTGGATAACTTTTGATAGGAAGACACTCATTGAATATAATAACCGCCCCACCATTTTATCTGTTGATGATAGCCCCATTGTTCAAGCAACCATGAAGCGCATTTTAAGCCCTCGCTACAATCTTTTGTTAGCCAGTGGTGCACTGGAAGCTCTTAATTTACTCAATCAAAAGCCAATTTCTTTACTGCTTCTCGATCTCACTATGCCTGATATTGATGGGCTACATATGTGTAAAACTCTAAGAAGCATTCCTAAATTTAAGCATCTCCCCATTGTCATGATAACCGCTAGAGATGGCTTGATGAACAAAATAAAGGGTCAAATTGCAGGAACTAACCGTTATTTAACTAAACCATTTGATCCTGAACAATTGTTAAACATTGTTGGGCAGTTTGTTAATCAAGGACATGGTTATTAGCCTTGCTAAAAGGGTTTTTAACTACCATCTAGAACATAAAGACATTCAATTATCTCTCTTTTAGAAGTCTTCGGTATAGCAACAATTCCAAAATGCTGATACTTCTTAAAAATAGGAGTTCGCTCTAAGTAAATTGATGGACAACTTACTCAAATCAGCAGTTTCAAACCCTAATTGTCTCCTTTAAAAAATCATAACACCGAACTCCGAACTCCTAAGTCAAGTTAACAATAGCTATGAACACCAAATCCTATTTAATTTTTAATCTTCATGATATTCAATACGGAATAGAAGTAAATTTAGTCAAAGAAATTTTTCTTTTACCGGAACTGATTCCTATTACCGAAGCCCCCACTGATATTATCGGTATCCTGAATTTAAGAGAAAAATTGTTACCAGTAATGCACTTAGATTTACGCTTAGGAAATCCTCTAACAAGATGCCAAATATCTGATAGCATAATTGTTCTAGATTACGATAATTTACAAATTGGAGTTATTGTTACTGCTGTCCATGAAGTCCAAGAAATTTCATCAGACATGATGGAAAAAGATATAGATTACGGACGCAGTAAAGGGATTAATCCTCTTTTTATGTTGGGCATAGCAAAAATTGATGGTAATGCCATTATTTTGCTTAATCCTGAAGCTTTAATTAGGGAACCTAATCAGGTCAAAAATTTAAGTGAAGCATCAGATAATAAGAAAATAATCAACAGTTTTTATGACTTATGTTGTCCTAATGCAACACTCAAAGAAAGGTCAATTTTTCGTAGGCGGGCTGAGTATATACAACAACCAATACTAGAAAATATTACAGAAAAAACAGAAGAAATTATCTTAGCTATTGTTAGTCTTAATGGTGAATACTTTGGCTTAGATTTACAAACAGTTAGAGAATTTATTAACATTGGTGATTTAACCAGGATTCCTTGTTGTCCTGAGCATATTTTGGGCAATATAAATTTACGGGGAGAAATTGTGACTTTAGTAAATTTAAGAACTTGCTTAAATTTACCTACAAATTCTGAGAAAACTATCTCTAAAGCAGTGGTAGTTGAAGTTGATGATCTTGTAGCAGCATTGCCTATCGATCAAGTATTTGATGTGATGTATTTACCTCAAAAAAACATTAATCCCGTGCCCATCGCCATTGAGTCTGGCAAACAAAACTATGTATTAGGAACAGCCTCTTATGCCCAAAAAATATTCAGTATTCTCGACCTATCTAAAATTTTTCTTCAGGGGAATTTAGAAGTCAACGAAGCAGCTTAGTCATTCCATCATCATTATTATTCAACGAGGAAATAAAACCATGAAAATTTCAACCCAAATGCGCTTGTGTCTTGCCGGTGTAACAGTTACAGTTATCGGTAGTGCTATGACGCTAATATTGACCAGTATAGGAGACACCAATGCCCATAGAATTAATGAGACAGGTGTGGTTAGAGGGGGAACTCAACGGTTAGTTAAGTTAGAATTATCAGGGGTAAAAAACGACCAATTGATACAAAAACTGGATGCCATCATCGATGGCTTACAAAATGGAAATAAGGAATTAGGATTACCGAAAAGTGATAATGCTAATTTTTTAAGCAAGATGGAAGATGTCAAGAAAGCTTGGCTAAATATTAAAGATTTAGTGCAAAAAACGCGAGAAAATCCTCAACATAAAGATGAACTTTTGAAAGCCAGTGAAGCATTATTTGAGACAACTGACGCTGCGGTGAATGCGGCTGAAGAGATTGTCAACAAAAATGAAAATATGTTGTTGATCGTGAAATATGTTGTCATTGTAATTGACTTGTTAATCATAGCCGGGATTATTATTATTGTTCAGAGTGTTACTGCCTCTATGAGCAAATTTAGTGGCAATATTGCTTCATCTTCCACACAAATTGTCTCTACCGTACAAGAACAAGAACGTGTTATTTCCCTGCAAGCCAATTCCATCAACGAAACCACAACCACCATGGATGAATTAGGGGCTGCCTCACGACAAGCAGCCGAACAAGCCATCGCTTCATCAACAGGGGCGCAAACAGCCTTATCTTTAGTGGAAGAAGGAACCCAAGCGGTACAGCAAACTATGGCAGGGATGAATATGCTCAAAGATCAAGTGCGGGAGATTGCAGAACAAATCATGCGCCTGAGCGAACAAACCGGTCAAATTGCTGGAGTATCCGAACTGGTTGCTGATTTAGCGAACCAAACCAATATGTTAGCCCTCAACGCCGCAGTAGAAGCCGCCCGTGCAGGAGAACAGGGTAAAGGGTTTGCGGTTGTAGCAGGGGAAATTCGCAAACTAGCTGATGAAAGCAAAAACTCTGCTGACAAAATCAATAATTTGGTCATAGACATCCAAGCAGCCATGAACAGCACCGTCATGGTAACAGATCAAGGAACCAAGAAAACCGATGAAGGCATCAAGCTGACTGAAGAAACAGCACATACCTTTGCTGGGGTAACGGATGCAGTTAATACTGTTTTCCTCAATAGCCAACAAATCTCCCTATCAGCTAAAAAGCAAGCAGTTGCTGTTCAGCAAGTGCTTTCTGCTATGAACGCTATTAACTTAGGGGCGCAAGAAACTTCTGTGGGTATCAACCAAGTTAAAAGCTCAACGGATCACCTTAAGGAAGCCGCTCAAGAGTTACAAGCAGCCGTTTAATGGAACTCCCAGGGAGTAGCCTCCCAAACGCCTAAACCCCTGAAACCCCTAAAGGACTATGTATATTGAAGACGACGAATTTAGAGAAATTTATAAAACCGTTACTCCAGAACGTCTACAAAAGCTCGAAGATGCCATCATTCATCTCGAAAAGCAACCTGATGATCAATCCAGATTAGACGAATTTCTACGGGAAGCTCATACCCTCAAAGGGGATTCACGGATGTTGGGAGTGCAGGAGGTGGAAACCCTAACTCACCAACTCGAAGACTGCTTAGTGGCGGTTAAAGAAGGCAAGAGGGTTATTACTCCCGATTTATGCGATCGCCTTTATGCAGGATTGGATGCAGTGCGTGAGCTTGTTGAGGAGGCTGTGACAGGAAAACCGGCTCAAGTGGCTCTTTTTCAAGTCCTGGCTAACTTAATGGGGGCCCAAACCAATAGTAATGACCATGACAAGACTTCCCAACTAGAAACCTCTCCTGTTGCCCTAGAAACCGAGGAAGACTTACTAGACTTACTATCTGTGGACGATTCTCACGCCATTACGGAGTCTTTTGATCAGGATATCCTCTTTGTCGATGAACTGCTGTCCTCTGCTGATTCGTTTGATGAATCTCTATCCCCAGAAATTAAAAAGCAAGAGTCAACCACAGCTAACCAATCTCTAGAAAGTGGCATCATTGACACAATTCGCATCGAATCTCAACAGTTAGATGGTTTGATGCGACAAGCAGGGGAACTCAATGTTACTAAACTGCGCATTAGTCAACGGATGACAGATGTTGAAGCGATTATGTCCTTGTGGGAAGAATGGAGTCGAGATACTTCTGTCAATCATTTGGCTTATAAACAGATAGACAAGGGGGTATTTAAGGGAAATGTCCAAGAAATTCAAACCTTACACCATCGGACAAAACAACGTTTAGAGCAACTGGGAAACCACATTAGTCGTTTAAAACATACCGCTTATGAAGACGTAACCCAACTGCATACTCTAGCCAATAATTTGCAATCGGGTATTCAAACCCTAAGATTATTGCCCCTATCCACCATTTTTAATCTATTTTCCCGCATGGTAAGAGACTTAGGGAAACAACAAGGCAAACAAATCAACTTAGTCATTGAAGGAGGTGACATCAAAGCTGATAAAAGAATTATTGAAGAAATGAAAGATCCCCTATTACATATTCTTCGGAATGCCATCGATCACGGGATTGAAACCCCCCAAGAAAGGGAAAGTTTAGGTAAATCTCCCACTGCTACCCTTCGACTGCGAGGCTATCAAAGCAGTGACAATATTGGCATTGATGTTTTAGATGATGGTCGAGGATTGAATCTTGACAATATTAAACGCACTGCTCTGCAACGGGGAGTTTGTCGTGAGGAAGAATTTGCTAAGATGACTGTCGGTCAAATTCAGTCTTTGATCTTTGCCCCTGGATTTTCGACTCGCACAGAAGTGAGTGAAATTTCTGGTCGAGGGGTAGGATTAGATGTAGTTCGTGCCAATGTGGAACGACTCAAAGGATCAATTGAAATCGAATCGAACCCAGGAATGGGGTGCGAATTTCGCATTCAATTAAGCACCAATATTGCTACTCTGCACGTACTTCTGGCACAAGTTGAGCAAACCACTTATGCCATTCCAGTTGAGTTTGTGGAAACTGCTATATTAGTGTCCCGACAAGAGATATTTACCATTGAAGGCAGTCAGGCTATTACTTTTAAAGGTCAACCCGTTTCTGTGGTTTGGTTAGCTGAGCTCCTGGAATTGCCTATTACAGTTCCTAAATCTGCTCATCAGGCTAAAACTGCGACCAAAAATATTCCCTGTATCCTTTTGACCATTGGCAATGAACGTCTGGGTATTTTCGTTGATGGGTTGCTCGATCAACAGGATGTGGTTTTAAAGCCGCAAAGCAAGTTACTCCAGCGTGTTCGCAATATTTTGGGGGCAACCATTCTTGGCGATGGAAAAGTCTGTATGGTGTTGAATCCTCAAGACTTATTGAAGTCTCTGCACAAAGGGCGCAGGATAAGGGTTGTTCCAGTGGTAGAAGAGGTAAAAACCAAGCCTAAACTTTTGCTAGTGGAAGATTCCATCATCATTCGCACTCAGATGAAACGATTGTTAGAAGGTGCAGGATATGACTTAACTATTGCCGTAGATGGCTTGGAGGGCTTCAAAAAATTGAGGGCAGGTCATTTCGATGCGGTTGTTTCTGATATAGAAATGCCCAATTTGAGTGGTTTGGAGCTCACAGCTAAGATTCGCCAACACCCAGAGTATAAGGAATTACCGATCATTCTTGTCACCACTTTAGCCTCGGATGCCGATAAGCGTCGAGGGGCTGAAGCAGGGGCTAATGCCTACCTAACCAAAGGTAATTTTGAGCAAAAAATCCTGATCGAGACCTTGAAGCGGATGATTTAAGAGTTTGGCAGTCCAGAAGATAAAATTACCATATTCTCCCTAGAATTTTGGCTTTTTATCAAACACCCAACTCGTTAATAGCTTTTCAGAAGTTATCTGATATCAGATCCGCTTATTATCCTAGAGTAATATTCTTTCTGCCCCTGCCTCCTCTGCTTCCCCTGCTCCCTCTGCCTTCTTAATATGATTATCTACTTTCTAAAGTGGATTTGATCTGAATTTCCCTTTCCCATTTTTCTAATTTACTATTTCAATTGAGGTACAAAAAAATGTCACAATCTCCAATCAAAGTTTTCTTAGTTGAAGATTCTCCTGTTGCACTGGGAATGTTTAAAAGAATGCTGGAATCTTCTCCAGAAATTGAAGTTGTCGGTACAGCTATGGATGGAAATCAGGCTTTATCTTTAATTCCTCAAGTAGAACCACAAGTCATTTGTACAGATTTACAAATGCCTAATATGGATGGTTTTGAGTTGATCAAACAAGTAATGGCTAAGTATCCTATCCCTGTTTTAGTGATTAGTAATGTTGTACAAGCAGATGATATTGATAATATCTTTCAGGTTTTACAATTTGGAGCTTTAGATGTTTTAGGAAAACCTCGATCTGCTTTTGGAGATGATCAAGAAAGTCTCCAACGAACACTGATCACCAAAATTAAAGTATTAGCAACTAAAAGGGTTGTTAGTAAACCTTTGGTTTAATTACTAATCAAAGGCTAATATAGCATTTCCCATACTTATGATGTACAAAATTTTTTAGCTTTGGGAGTTCGGAGTTTGGGAAGAAGATATCAGCGTACCTCACTCTCATGAGGTACGCTCTATTTTAGTAGCTAAAAAATAACTAAAAATAAAATTAATTAGAGCAACTTTCGCATACTAAACATTAAACCTAAATAACATTACATCTCCTTCTTTTACGACATACTCTTTTCCCTCGCTACGCACTAACCCTTTTTCTTTAGCAACTGTCATGGTTTTACAGGCAACTAAATCATCATAAGAGACAGTTTCGGCCCGAATAAACCCCTTTTCAAAGTCTGTATGAATAACCCCGGCTGCTTGAGGTGCTTTCATTCCTGCTGAAATGGTCCAAGCACGGGTTTCTTGGGGTCCAGTGGTTAAATAAGTTCTCAATCCTAATAATTCATAAGTTGCTTTAATTAGGGATTGTAATCCCCCTTCTTCCACTCCTAATGCTTCTAAATAGTCGGCTTTTTCTTCATCGGGAATTTCCACTAATTCTGATTCGACTTGTGCCGAAACAATGACAACTTTAGCTTTATCCGCTTCAGCAACTTTCCTGACTTCCTCTACCCACTCATTCCCCGTTGCTAAGTCATCTTCTGATACATTGGCAGCGTAAATAATCGGTTTACGAGTAAGTAATCCCAAGGACTTAATTAATTCTTCTTCTTCCTCGGTTAATTCTACATGACGCGCCCCAGTTCCCTCATTAAGTGCAGCGACAATCTTCTCTAAGGCAGGTATTTCTTCTTGACCTTCTTTTTTGCCCTTAACTTGCTTTTTCACTCGTTCTAGGCGTTTTTCTGTTTGGGAGAGATCCGCTAAAGCCAGTTCTAAATTGATAACTTCAATATCTCTAGCAGGATCAACGGAACCGGAAACATGAATAATATCATCATCATCAAAACAGCGCACCACATGAACAATGGCATCTACTTCGCGTATATTAGCCAAAAATTGGTTGCCTAGTCCTTCTCCTTGGGATGCACCTTGCACTAAACCTGCAATATCCACAAATTCGATACGGGTGGGGACGATTTTATCAGAGTTGGATAATTCTGCAAGAACTGCTAATCTTTCATCAGGGACAGAAACCACCCCAACATTGGGTTCAATGGTACAAAAGGGGAAATTAGCTGCGTCGGCTTTGGCATTGGCAACGAGCGCATTAAAAAGAGTCGATTTACCGACGTTAGGTAGTCCAACTATTCCAGCTTTGAGCATTATACCCCTACATTTACAATCAATCAGTCTTTATTTATTATCAATGATCGATCAAAAATAATCAATTAATCTTTATCAGAATTTTCAGGTATATATTGGTTATCTTAAAGTAAGAAACGCTATAATCTTACTTCTAAGGCCAATTTTAGTAGGAGATAAAGTGCTAAAATTAATCTTGCAAAATATTTCCCAAGGTAAAGATAAATTTTCTCGGTATAGAGAGCAAAATATCTATATACATAGTGATTCATATCTGGGTTAAAATACGAAAAAAGGAAAATTATGACTGTTTTACATGGAACTTGGCTGGAAAATAAAGAAGATAATTATTTTTTTATTTGGGGAGAAACTTGGCGTTCTTTATCTTCTGATCTGGTCTCAGAAGCTTCCAATTTTGTTTATCCTTTTTTAGTAAATCAATCAGAAATAATTGCTTTATTAAAAAAAAATAACAGTTCTATTGCAGAGAATAATAAAATTAACTGGGTAACAGAAACTCTTTATTTACCTAGTAAAAATATACCTGACTCTCAGATAAGTATTCCTTTATTATCAATTAATACACAAGAAGAAATAGAAATTAAAGATATATTTTTCAATGCTTGGCAAGTTGAAGGAATAAAGTTGAATATTGAAGAAGCTATTCAATTTCTAAGTCAATTGCCCTTCGGTTATATGGGTAAAAATGATAATTATGTCGGGGAGGATCTCAAATTTTGGATACATATTTATCGTTGGAGTTTAGACTTATTAACAAGAGGTAAATATTTACCGGGAATTGAAACAGAAAATAAGACTCATTGTTATGGACAATGGTATCCTTTACTGGATAGTTTAATTGAACAAAAAAGATTATCGACGTTTACCGAATTAATTCCTAATGTTTGTCTGGCTTATCAGAATCTTACTGATTATGAAACAATTAACTCAGTAACAAAACAAACAATGATACTCAATTTTATTACTGCTGTTATTAATCATCATGTTAAGGCATTTTCAGATGTTTCTATTTCCCATAATTCACTGATTGAAAATTGGCTACAGTCTTTAACGGAAAAATCTACTATTTTTAAAGCATCAGAATTAGAAGGAAAAGGGCTTAAAAATGCTTTAAACACTTGGACAGCTTCCTTAGAAGAATATGTTATTACACCTCATAATCAACAATTAGGAATTAATCAATTTAGAGTTTGCTTTAAACTCGACACGCCCAACAAAAATGAGCAAAAATCAGAACAAGATAATTGGTGTTTAAGTTATTGTTTACAAGCTTTAGATGCTCCTCAGTTTATAATTGATGCTAATATCATTTGGAATCATCCTACCTCTAGATTATTGTGGCAAAATAGAACGATTAATAATCCTCAAGAAACTCTATTAAAAGGCCTTGGTTTAGCATCACGTCTTTACTATGTCATTGAAGAAAGTTTACAAGAAAGTAACCCTAGTCATTGTCGTTTAGATCCCATACAAGTTTATGAATTTATTCGCTCTACTACTCATATTCTTCAAGATAATGGCTTAGGAGTTATCTTGCCTTCTAGTTTAGAAAAAGGGTTAGAAGAAAAAAGAATAGGAATTACTTTAACAGCAGACATTAAAACTAAAAAAGGAGAACGACTGAGTTTAAAAAGTTTGTTAAAATATAAATTAAATGTTGCCATTGGTGCCAAAAAAGTTTCTAAAAAAGACTTTGAAAAGTTATTAGCTCAAAAATCTCCTTTAGTCGAAGTAAATGGAGAATGGATTGCCCTACAACCTTCTGATGTCAAAGCAGCACAAGAAATTTTTAGTAAGTCTTATGAGCCCATTGAAATGTCTGTAGAAGATGCTTTACGTTTCAGTACAGGAGATAGCTCAACCATTGCCAAACTACCGATTACTAACTTTGAAGCAACAGGAGAATTAGCACAATTAATTAATACCATAAATAATAATGAATCCATACCTATCCTTGACAATATACAAGGATTTAAAGGGAAATTACGTCCCTACCAAAAAAGAGGCGTGGGTTGGTTAGCTTTTTTAGAAAAATGGGGTTTGGGTGCTTGTCTTGCTGATGATATGGGGTTAGGGAAGACACCTCAATTAATCGCATTTTTATTACATTTAAAAAGTGAAGATATGTTAGACAAACCAACTTTGGTTGTTTGTCCAACATCTGTATTAAATAACTGGGAGAGAGAAGTACAAAAATTTGCTCCTAGTCTCTCCACTTTAATCCATCATGGAGATAAACGGAGCAAAGGAAAAGGTTTTTTGAACATAGTAAATCAGACAAATATAGTTATAACTAGCTATGCTTTAATTCATCGAGATATCAAAAGCTTTCAACAGGTAGAATGGCAAGGTATTGTCTTAGATGAGGCACAAAACATTAAAAATACTCAAGCAAAACAATCTCAAACAGTGCGTCAAATTTCCACACAGTTTCGTATCGCTTTAACAGGAACACCTGTAGAAAATCGTCTGACAGAATTATGGTCGATTCTCGATTTTTTAAATCCTGGATTTTTGGGAACACAGCAATTTTTTCGCCGTCGTTTTGCCACTCCTATTGAGAAATATGGTGATCAGGAATCATTACAAATCATGCGTTCTTTAGTACGTCCTTTTATTTTAAGAAGATTAAAAACAGATAAAACAATTATTCAAGATTTGCCTGAAAAACAAGAAATGACTGTCTTTTGTGGTTTATCCTCAGAACAGGGAAAACTCTATCAAGAATTGGTGGATAATTCTCTAGTAGAAATTGAAGAAAAAACTGGCATTCAACGCAAAGGTTTAATCTTAAGCTTGCTTTTAAAGCTAAAACAAATTTGTAATCATCCTGATCACTTTCTCAAAAATAAAGTATTAAAAGTAGGAGACAAATCAGGCAAATTATCCAGACTAGAAGAAATGTTAGAAGAATTAATTGAAGAAGGAGATCACGCCTTAATCTTTACTCAATTTTCTGAATGGGGAAAACTTTTAAAACCCTATTTACAGAAAAAATTTAATCAAGAAGTGCTATTTTTATACGGTGCAACTCGTAGAGTACAAAGACAAGAAATGATTGATCGCTTTCAACACGATCCCAATGGACCAAGAATTTTTATACTATCTTTAAAAGCGGGGGGAACAGGACTCAATTTAACCCGCGCTAATCATGTTTTTCATATTGATCGTTGGTGGAACCCTGCCGTAGAAAATCAAGCCACCGATCGCGCATTTCGTTTAGGACAAAAACGCAATGTTCAAGTGCATAAATTTGTCTGTACAGGAACTTTAGAAGAAAGAATCAATGAGATGTTAGAAAGTAAACAAAAATTAGCTCAACAAACTGTTGACGCAGGGGAGCAATGGTTAACCGAATTAGATACAGATCAATTACGCAACTTATTATTATTAGATCGAGATGCTATTATCGATGAACAATAACCACTCTTTAGCGTCGACTATACTAGAAATAGTTAACTAATGTATCTGGGGAAAAATTTTATGTTTAAATCTCTTGTGGTGGGGGGTATAATCACAGTTTTGGGGCTTCATTACCCTACCGTAACTTATGCTCAATTTAGGGGTCCTATCTCACCGACGATAGAAATAGAAACAGAAACCGTCACCTCTCCTAAAGTCAGCCCCATAGAGTTACAGCAATTTGTCCAAGTGATTAAACAATTTCAAAGAATTGAAGCTAATATGCAGCGAGAAATGGCCAAAGCCATAAAACAAGAGGGATTAACCTCACAAAGATTTATGGAAATTAATGAAAGTCAGAGACAGTTGCGCTCTGAGTCTGTTAATTCCTCTGAGGACTTAGAAAAGTTTAGGAAAATTGTGGTTCAATTAGAAGAAATTATGGACGATGCAGAGAAAAAACGACAAACTACTGTCGTCACTCAAGGACTTGAATTAAAACGATTTTTAGAAATTGAAAAAATTATCTCTCAAAATAAACAGTTACAAGCAAAAGTTCAACAAATGTTGGGAAATTAATCTATATTTTTACAGATGCAGGAATTAGATGCCTCTCATCATCTGCAATCCTTTTGAATACCATACGTTAGGAGGTAAGCAGGGTGAGCAGAGGGGGCAGAGGAAGATAGAGTTACAATAGCAATTTTAACGTTTACTGATCAAGCGGATTTGATATCAGTTACAGAAATGCTATGAAATGAATAGTGAATATTCTAAATTCTCCATTCTAAATTCCCCATTCTAAATTCTCCATTCTCCATTCTCCATTCTAAATTCTTAACTTGCTTCTCACACGAGAGATTAATAAATCGACTTCAGGTAATTTTAAGGGTATAGATAAAATTAGGAAAATGCCTAATGCTACTCCTGCTGATAACATTAATTGTAATAATTGTAGTCCTAAATGATTACTATTATGCAAAACTTTATCCCAAGCAAAACTAACCCCCCAACTAGCTAAACCAGCGATCAAACTAATTCCCGTTAAAACGAATAATGAACTTCCCCATTCTTTTAGGGGGAGTCCCCCAAGACGCTTATTAAGAATCATCAAGAAAATCATCAAAGAAATCACATTAACACCAATAGTTGCTAAGACCAAACCAGGAGTCGCGAAGGGTTTATATAAAAGAAAATCCAATAAACCATTGAGAAAAATATTGAAAATACTAATACGAAAAGGGGTTTCACCGTCCCCTAAAGCATAAAAAACCCGAACTAAAACATCTCTAGCCAAATAAAAGAACATTCCCAGACCATAAGCCATTAAAACAGGAATAACTACCTCTGCATCTGCTGCTTTAAATGCCCCTCGTTGATAGATAACCCGAATAATCTCAGGGGCCAAAGCCATAAAAATAGCTGTAAATGGTAACATGGTTAAAGCCGACAACAATAACCCTTGACGAATTCTAAGTTTTAACTCATCCCAGTTTTCAGGAGCCGTTAAGCGGGAAAAAACCGGCATAAACGGCACTAAAATCATATTAGAAATAATGCCCAAGGGTGTTAAAACAATAAAATTGGCATAATTCATGGCTGCGGCTGCATTGGGGATAAAAGACGCAAAAAAGAGATCGGTATAAACATTAATATGTAACATTCCAGAAGAAAGGGTAGCAGGTCCCATCACCTTCATTACATCCATAACCCCTGGAAGTCGCCAATTAAAGCGTAATCTTAATTTACCCATCCCCGCCCGACTTTGGGCGACCAATTGGGCTAACCATTGTAAAACACCCCCGGCTAGGGTTCCTCCCGCTAAAACCATACCCCCTAAATACCAATTTTCAGGAGTGTTGAGATTCGTCCCGAATTGCCACATTAAAATCCAAACCCCCACCAAAATAGCCACACTGGAGAACAAAGGGCTAATACTGGGGAGTAAATATTGATCGGCTGCGTTGAGGGTTCCAAAGCCAATACCAATCAGCCCCGCTAACAAAGCTAACGGTGCCATAATTTGTAACTGTTGAACGGCGATCGCTTGAGCTTCTCCCGCTAATCCTGGGGCTAAGAAGGTGATAAACGTCCCTGCAAAGACGATTAAAATGAGCGTGACGACCAATAAAACAACACTGACTAGGGTTGTTACTGTTTCCACTAAAGGGGCTGCCTGAGACTTATCTCGTTTGGCTAAGACACTCACTAAAGCACTATGAAATGGTCCGTTGATCCCTCCGAGTAAGATTAATAAAAAACCAGGAATGACGTAGGAGTAAGCATAGGCATTGACCACTGGGCCAACACCGAAAGCGGCAGCGATGGACTGTTGTCGCACCAGACCAAACAATTTACTAATTAGTGTGGCAACCGCAACTAGACCAGCAATACTGACTAAAGAACGGGACTTTTTGGGATTAATAGACACGGCACTCCTCTCAACAGGTTAATCATCCATTATTCAAGATTCCCTGCTCCCAGACAAGTTCCCCCTTAAATAGGATTTTCGTTCAGGGTAGGAACGCCACTGATATTGCCTGAGCCATTACTACCGTTGCCGTTATTATTGACATTATTGACCTCTGGTACTTCGGGCGTTGCAGCCACTAAGTCTTCCACTCCATTGATAACCGCCCCCAATACAGGAACCTCTGCATCAGATAATTGATCGATCGCTTCATTGAGTAGACTTGAGCGAGTAGTTCCCGGTCGAGTAACCAAGACTAAGCCATCGGTTAGGGGTTCTAAGAGCAGAGCATCGTTACAACGGGATAAGGAAGGGGTGTCAATAATTACCACATCAAATCGTCCTCGCGCATCTTTGAGCAGTAATCGTAGTTCACTTGATTCAACAATGGCTGCCGCCTGACGTTGGGGACCTACACTAGGTAAAAGATAGAGGTTAGCCACTCCAGGAACTAAACTAATCGCATCAGTCCGATTTTGGTAGAAACGTAGGGGTTCTAAGGAGCTTTGGGGATCGCTCACTACGTCTAACCACTCCGCTTTAGATGGTGCCCGTAAGTCAGCTTCTACCAAGAGGGTTCGTTTTCCGGCTTGGGCTGAGGCAATGGCTAAATTATAAGCGGTAGCACTTTTTCCTTCTTCATTACTAATACTGCTAATCATCACCACTTTGGACATATCCGAACCCAAGCGGCGTAAATTACTCCGTACACGCTCATAAAAACTTAAATCTGCAGCATTTCCTTCTAGTAATACGGGACTGAGATCCTCGCGGTATAAAGAGCTATAGATAAAGGGTAACTGTCCTAAAAGAGATACTTCGCGATCGCCAAGGGTATCTCGAATTTCTTGAGGGGTATGTAAACGATCATCGAGTAAGGCCAAGAGCAAGATCACCCCTAAACCAGCGACAAGACCAATTCCACCACCAGCCAAAATAATCAAGGGCTTATTTTTTAATTCAGGCACTGGTGGAGGAGTGGGCTGATAGGTGGCAGGAACTGCGATGGTGATGCTCCCCACGGTTTCTGCTTCTGCTGCTTGAGCATCTACGAGAGCGGTTAAGATGTTTTGATAGACAATTCGTTGAAATTCTACTTCTTGTACCAGTTTCGCTTGTTGTAACTGTTTATCGGGAAACTTCTCGTATTGCTCACGTAATTTTCGTTCTGTTTCTACTACAGCATTTAATTGCTGCGATAACCCTGCCTGTCTTGTTTGTAAGGCTAAAAGTTGAGAAGCTAACTGTTGGCGACTGGGATCAAGGCTACTATCTTGACGAATTTGAGCGAGGGGAATGGGTTCGAGATTTCTGGCACCGATTAACTCTTGAGCCCTTTGTTGAAAAAGGTTTTCGTTAACTTGTTGTTCTTTGAGCAGTCTTTCAAAGGTAGGGTGTTCTGGACGCAAGTCCAATTGTAGTCTTTCTAGTTGTCGTTCGGTTTGTAGTAGTTGAGCCCGTAAATTTGCTAATAAGGGATCTGCACTCAGGGCCACTGAGGTATAAGCTTGTTCGGGAGTTAATCCTAATTGACCAATTAAGCTTTGGATACGACCTTGTACTTCTTGTAGAGCTAATTCTAGTTCTCTTTGCCGTTGTTGACTGTTTGTAATACCGCTAAAGAGACTCCCATCTTGAATCTGTAGTAAATCTGAGCCTTGTTGGGATACATAGCGATAAAAGCGATTTTCTGCTGCGGTTAACTCTACTTTTACTTGATCGAGTCGTTTACTCAGCGCATCGATGCGACTCCTTAATTCAGAAGTGTTCAGCCAACGGCTATGTTCCACCATTTCTTCCATGAAGGCTTCTAGAATTAAAGTAGCACGGGTTGGGGATTCTCGGTCAGTATATCGTAATCTAATGGCTGAAGATGTTATATCGCCTTTGTTATTTCTTGGAGGAAGTTCTATGTTTAGGGTTTTTTCTCTTATTCGCTGAATTTCCCGTGGTTTTAGCTGCAATTTTTCCATTACATTACGTAAAACTCGCTCAGATAGCAAGTTTGCTCTACTTAAGGACAGCCCTCTCCCTTCTTGCTGCAGTTGAGTTCCTGTGGTGGTGAATGCTGGGGGGGGTTCGGTAAACGTCAGTTGTCCAAAGGCTCTATAGGTTTGGGCTGGTGGTGGTGGGGGGGGTTGGAGAGCAACAATTCCTGAAATCCCAAATCCAGCTAAAATGGTTAAGAATCCTAACCAGTAGTTTTGTTGAAAGGAAATACCAAATCGTTTAACAATTGGGGGGGCCATAAGAATTTAATAAGCTCAAAATAATACAGATGCTACTATTCTAAAGATTTTTGGTCGTTTCTGAGAACTACTATAACGTGAGTTCGGTGTTCGGGGTTCGGGGTTCGGGGTTATTCTTTTTTAAAGGAGACAATGAGGGTTTGGGACTGCTAATTTTAGTAAGTTGTCTCCAAATTTCCCTATATCGAACTCAGGT
>JASJEA010000029.1 GCA_030064935.1 Crocosphaera sp.
TGGGGGATTAGTAACTGGGGGATTAGTAACTGGGGGATTAGTAACTGGGGGAGTTAAGTCGAGTTCAACACCATTAATATTAATCAAGGCTGCCTCATTGACTCCCTGAGTATTGAGAATCTCTTGGGTAAACTGCTCCACGGTATCGAGAGTGAAGGGAATGTCTGTAATAGTTACGGTTCCTGCAATATCCCCATTGGTAGCTAAGGTTTCAATGTTAATCTCACCCCCAAGCCCATTACTAGATGAGGTATTAATAGTTCCCACCTCAATATTGGGAAAAATATCCCCTGTGTTGCCCTGGGCTGTAATATTAACAGAACCCCCACCACCAGAAAAGGAAGTGTCAATATTGCCCAGAATAATTTGACAATTCGCAGTGTCGATACATCCTGAAATCTCTAAATTTCCGATGCGTTCGATGATTAAATCTCTTCCTGGGGCAATAATTGCGTCATCGGGACTCATCTCAAAACTACCTATTCGGATTCCATCCGTATTCACCCTAAAGATAATGCTGCCTCCACCGGGTTGAAAGTTGAGGGCGTTGTCTGATAAGTCTTCAATGATGATATTGTTGGACGCTTCAAGAATAATGTTGGTATCTCCTGACAACCCTTCTAATTCCGACTCAAAAATCATCGTCGGGGTGTTATCTCTTAGATTGGGACTATCTAGAATCTGCCCCACTTGGCCGCTATTATTACCAGCAAAGGTATCAGTTCCATCTGTTGCCCCATCCCCAACGCCATCCTTGATAATAATCACTGCTGGATCGAGTAATAAAGTACCAAATTCACCATTGACGGCACTGGTATCCACCTCTCCGCGAAAAATTAATTGTTGTCGGGCTGAAATTTCCACTAACCCCCCATTTCCTGACAAAGATCCCCCTTGAGTGCTAATTTTGCCGTAAAATCCTGTAATCGATTCTCCCCAAACTGTAATTAAACCACCGTTTCCTTGATTGATGGCATCGCTGCGAAGGGTTGAGTTATGGTCAATCAAAGTACGTTGCGCTATAGGGATGGTATCTTGTCCTCGATAATCTCCCCCAATTCTAATGCTACCCCCTCCGTTGTTTCCTGAAGCGTCAATGTTGCCGTTGATGATGCCAATGCGATCGCCGACTAAGGTCACATTTCCTCCAACTTGGTTGGGAGAAGCGGTGTTTAAGGTTCCTGATGTGAGAACGGTTCCTGGTTTACTATTGGTCGTAATATTTAATCTTAAGGTTTCACTTCCTTCTGTGAGTAAGGTGGGTAAATCTTGGGGCTTAATTTCTAATACTTGGGAGTTAGTTTGTCGTGGATCAATAATTTCTAAACTGATTAAATTTCCTGGCTGAGAAATTCTAATAAGGTTGCTTCCTGGAATGGCTGCAATGGTCAAATTTCCTCCTGGAGCATTGATGGTTCCTGTATTAATAATATTCTCTGCAATTAAGGTTAAGTTATGACCTTCTTGTACCCTTAAATTCCCAGCATTAATCAGACTTCCACCTTCGGCTAAATCAAAGGCAAATTGGGAGGGATCACCCATTAATAGTTGATAGTTATTTTCTCCGAAAGCATTAAACCAATGATTGTTATTAAAGCCTATCCTTGTAGCAGTAGTAGCGGTAAAATCGGCGGGCAAATTAAACTGAACATCAGGACCAAAAATAATGCCGTTGGGATTCATTAAGAATAAATTAGCATTACTTCCTGTTATGGAAATTAATCCATTGATTAGAGAAGCATCACCGCCAACAATTCTGGTTAAAATATTGCGAATTTGAGGATTGGCTAAAAAGTTAGCAATTTGATTAGCATCTAGTCCAAATTTTTCTAAACTATGGAAAAGATTTTGTCCATCTACGGACAAACTTCCTCCATCTATATCAAAGCGATTTCCTTCTTGATTGACGACGGTCCCTGTACCATCCTTGGCAGGAACAATTGACTGTCCTAAGCTGGGATAATTGTTTACTAATTGTCTCAAAATTAGGAATATTATGAGCAACTTAATTGTTTTTTTGAGCAACATTATAAATTCTAGATTCTTAAGGATAATAATTAATCTGAAAATAGAACCCATCTTCCTGCAAATTATTCCCGAAATGGGGTAAAGGAATTAAAGGAATACCATAATCTACCCGAAGGGTTAACCCTTCAATATTAGCAACATTATTCCAAATTAGACCTAAACCTGTCCCTATGAGAAACTTCTCAAGGGGTGAATTTTCATTTTCAGAGGTAAACCAAA
Source organism: Crocosphaera sp. (assembly GCA_030064935.1). Classification (GTDB taxonomy): domain Bacteria; phylum Cyanobacteriota; class Cyanobacteriia; order Cyanobacteriales; family Microcystaceae; genus Crocosphaera. The sequence continues at coordinate 2,248 of JASJEA010000029.1, forward strand.
CCCCTCCGAGATCAAGAAACGGGGCAATTTCAACAGTCGATTTATTATCCTCATTTTTAACAATTTTTAGACGATTTTCTATGGATAAACGCACCCCATTGTCCCCAAATCTAACGTTTTGTCGATACCCTCGCACTGATTGGCCCCCTCCGATAATAAACCATTGATCCGGTAACAATGAATCTGGGGTTAATTGTAATTCTCCTCGAATAATCATAAAATGATTTTCATTCCATCTTTGTATTCTTTGTCCTTGCAATAACCAACTAAAAAAGCGGCTGTCTGGGCTGGAATCTGAGGTAATTGTTGCATCAAATAAATCTATTCCCCAGTTAAATTGAGACCTTAAAAACCAAAATCCTTGCTCATCTCTTTTTAGATAATCTTGTCCAAATTGCAAAATAGTCGAGCGATTTCTCGCATTTTCAATCGGGGCTAATTCTCCGTTTAATAAGGTTTGTCCATTTTGATAACGAAATCCCATTGATAGGGCAAATTCATCTGATAATTTCCGCCATAAAGGTTGACGAAAACTGATTTCATAAATTTGTTTATTTCCTGTAATATTAAAGGCGTTTAAAGGTTCTTGGGTTATTCTTGTCCAAGTAGGAATAACTCTCATTTTTAGGCTTCCTTCTTCTTTATTTAAAGGAATTGTATAGGTAGTATCAATGGTATTTCCTCCATCAGTTGTTGAGCGAGAATAGGCAACAGATAGTCTATCTGCCCATCCTGTTAAGTTATTATTTTCTAAAAAAGTTCCCGTGCGCTCTGAGCCAATACTGGGAGGAGAAAAGTTGTCAATTCCGATGCCAAATTGCCAAGAATCGCTTTCTTTTATGGTTACTACTATAATGCTTAATCCTTGTTTTCCTGATGGTTGAAGGTTAGCATCAATACTATCAAAAATAGGGCTTAAAGAAAGAAGTCTTAACTGTTTTTCTAATTCAATAATATTTAAAGGTGAAGTAATAGCTGCAATTAGGCGATCGCAAATATATGAGCTTGCTAATTTTTTTCTTCCTTTTATGTTAAGTTCTGCTATTTTACCCTCTACTATAATAATATTTATATCTTGATTTTTTTCAATGGTTTCTAAGGGTTGAATTACAGCTTTCGAGGTAATATATCCCTGATCCAAATAATACTGAGTAATTTCATTTCCTAAGATAGTATACAGTTCATTAAATGCTTCTAAACTCAAGTTTTTCCCTTGACTATTATTAACAATATTTTTAACATTTGGGATCTGGATAATTTGTTGTTTAGTAAATGTAGTATTTCCTATAATGGTAACGTTAATTTTTTTTTCTTCAACCAGGAGAGAAAATAAAAAAGTTGGCGAAGAAATAGAAGGTTTATCTGGAGAGTTTAAAGAACACTTTTCTATAGTATCAACTTCTTCTAAAGTAGTTTCAGAAGGGTTTTGAACAATAAAATTAATCCCTTCTTTTCCTAAACTGGATCTAGGCTTAGCTAAAGGTTGAGTAAATGCTTCGAGAGGATTGGTAACTAAAATCAGAGTTAAGCTAATGGTAATAAAGTTTGAATGTACCATAAACAACGAAGCATTATTAATTATGGTTTTCTTCTTGAAAGTATAACAATTTTCTTACATTTCTGCTATATTCATAAGTAACAAATTTTAATCAAAATGATAAAGGAATGGGGGATGCAATGGCAAATCCTTGAGCATAATCAATCCCCATAGTTTGTAAAATATCTAGGGTTTCTTGATGCTCAACACATTCAGCAATGGTTTCCATATTCATCACGTTGCTAATACGGTGAAAACAATCTACTACTGCATAATTAACCGAATCTTGAGTTAAATCTTGAATAAAATTTTCATCAATTTTTAAATAATCAACGGGCCAATATTTCAAATAAGATAAGGAAGTAATTCCACTACCAAAATTATCAATAGCAACGAAACATCCTAGTTTTTTAATAGATTCAATGAATTTAATAGTTTCAGTTAAATTAGAAATTGCAAGGGTTTCTGTAATTTCAAAACAGAGTATTTGAGGGTTAACATTATAATAAGACAACTGTTCTTCTATAAACTCAATAAGCTGTTCATTTTTAAAACTTACGGCTGATAAATTAATCATATAGATATTATTTAAAGATTGTCTGGGATTATTTTGATTATAGGCTTTCAAAAAGTTTTTAATCACCCATTTATCAATTTCTGCCATTAAATTATACCTTTCAGCCGCCGGAATAAAAGCCAACGGTGCGATCAAATTTCCTGAGTCATCGACTAATCTTAATAAAATTTCATAGTGAATTTTTTGGGAGGATTGAAGAGAAACAATTTTTTGACAATAAAGAGAAAAATTATCCTCAGTCAGTGCTTGACTTAACTTCGTAATCCATTGATTTTGAACAGATTTTTCCGTAACTTCAGTTTGATTACCATACTCAACATGAACCCGATTTCTTCCGTTGCTTTTTGCACAAGAGCAAGCCTTATCTGCTGCCTTCATTAAATCATCAACTGTTTGATTTTCATTATCAATAGGAACAATACCAATGCTAACACCAATAGAAAAAATATTGTTCTCCCAAGTAAAGCGAAAATCTTTAACTAATCTTCTCAACATATTAGCAATTATGTCTGCTTTTTCTAGAGAACATCCTTTTAATAATAAGGCAAATTCATCACCTCCTAAGCGGGCTAAAATATCAGTATTACGTATCTTTCTTTGTAATAGGTGAGTGATTTGTCGTAGTAATTGATCCCCGGCTATATGGCCAGAAGTATCGTTAACAAGTTTGAATTGATCTAAATCTAAAAAACATAAACTATGCTCAACATTGTGATTTTTATAATTTTCTAAAGCAAGACTTAATTGTTTTGTAAATTCTTGTCGATTGACCAATCCTGTTAAGTTATCGTGAGTTGCATCCCAGGATAATTGGGCGGATAATTGTGAAATACGAGTGATATCTCGAAAAATTAAAACGGCTCCTAAAATTTGTGATTCCTGGTCAAGAATAGGGGTACTCATTATATCAATTTTACACTCTTTTCCCTCCTTATTAACTAAGTTAATTACTAATTTTTCTTGTTGATTTTTACTATCTTCTAAGACTTTATTAATAAGATTTTCTTGTTGATTTTCTTCATCATTTCTTAATTGAATAATATCAGTAATGATATTGCCCACAGCTTCTTGAGCACTCCATCCAGTTAATTGTTCAGCCATAGGATTGAATTCTCTAATTATTCCTTGAGTATTGGTAGTGATGACAGCTTCACCAATGGATTTTAAGGTAATTTGTGCGAGTTCTTTTTCTTCAAATAAAGCCCGTTCCACTAATTTTCTTTCGGTAATATTTTCAATGGTTCCCATCACACCAACAATGTTATCATCACCATCTTTGATAGGAATCTTATTCGTGTTATACCAAACTTCTTGACCTTCTGGATCACGTTTATGTTCAACAAAATTTAATTCGGGATTTCCAGTTTCTAGAATACGAAGATCCTGTTTACGATAATAATCAATATTATATTTAGGAGGATCTAAATGCTCATTATTAGGAGCATTATAAATATCATTATCCGCCTTTCCTCTAACTTTTTCTGGTTCGTTCATTCCTGATGCTTTTGCCCATAAACGGTTACATCCTAAAAAGACTGAGTTAGTATCTTTCCAAAAAATTAATTGAGGAATGTTATCTAATACCAGTTGTAAAAATGCCTTTTTTTCCTTTAATTCTTCTTCAATTTCGTGGCGAAGGGTAATATCACACCAGGACATAATCATCATGTTTCCTAGAGATTGGAGCGGTTGAATAAAAATACTGGCGTATAAATGATGGTTATTTTGTTTACGTAATTTTACTTCGTAGTTCTTGCTAAAATTACCTTGTCTTAATTGCTTATTTAATTTTTCTTTAATAGCAGTTTCTTGACATAAATCCAAAATCGATAAACTTAATAGGTTTTCCAGATTAAACCCTAAAATAGAAAGAGCTTTATTGTTAGCATATTTAATCGTACCTGTGGAGGTTTCTAATAAAATGAGGGGAACAGGAATGGTTTCAGAAAATTGCCGAAATTTTTGAAGCTGCTCGGAATTTTCCAAATTTGAAGATGGCTCAAGAGAGGTAATCAATTCTTCTATAACTTCTGATTCGATCTTTCCAGATGCCTGACAATATTGTTGTAGCTTCTGCCACGTTTCTTGCTTAAGATTAACCTTCAATGATTTTTTACTCATAATCAACTTACCAAGATGGGGAATAGGAAATATTCTTTGAAAAGAATATTTGATTCAATCGATGCATACCCATGTTGTGAAAAATAAATAAATTAACTCTTTTATAACTTATGGTCATGACTATTGTCACTTGTGATCTTCACTAAAACCATAAATTAATTTTTGTAAAGCATGGATATCTAAGATACAATCGCAAAGAAAACAATTGAACCTTGAGTTATGAGGAATTAATTGATGGATATTAGAAAAAAAAGTTAGGGGCTTATATTATACTAAGACTCCGACAGTCTTGGCTCTTGGTTAAAACAGAAAAAATAAAGCATTGAAGCCATAAAAACTCCTCTACAGAATAAATAGTGTAAACTCAGATATTGCACCTGCGTCATAAAGTATTGGCGAGGGTAGGGTGTAGGGTGTAAGAGGAATTGATAAATTTATTGATGGCAAACTCAAAAATTCAATCTTACCAAGACTTGAGGGTTTGACAGGAGGTTGCGCCCTTGAACAATAATCATCCCCAAACCCCAAAACCCAAACCCTGTCTTAACGCTAAAAATTGCTTGGTGCAAGATGTGAGTAAATATAAACCTAAAATGACAATTAACGATATTTCTGCCGCTTCCAACTCCCAACCCATTAAACCCTTACCCAAAATCAAGTTATTAACTATGTTTCGCTTGGGTTTATTCCAAATGGGATTAGGAATCATGTCTCTGTTAACCTTGGGAGTCATCAACCGAATTATGATTGATGAATTAACCGTACTCCCGTGGATTGCAGCAACAGCCATCGCCATGTATCAATTTGTGAGCCCTGTGCGAGTCTGGTTTGGACAACTCTCAGACACCAAACCAATCAAAGGGTACCATCGTAGCGGTTATGTCTGGATGGGGGCGATTTTATTTACCACCCTTTCCTTTGTTGCATTACAAGTGGTATGGCAACTGGGGCGTAGTATCCAGGCAACCCAATGGAGTTGGATAAGTTATGGTTGGGCTATTGTTCTAGGGTTTATTTTTGCCTGTTATGGATTGGCTTTAAGCATGAGTTCAACGCCTTTTGCCGCCTTATTAGTCGATGTTTCTGACGACGATAATCGATCGCAGTTAATTGGTATTGTTTGGTCGATGTTAATGGTGGGTATTGTGGTTGGGGCGATCATCAGTTCCCAACTCCTCAATACCCCTGAAATTTGCGGAACCGCTATTTTAGCTTATGATCCCACCCAAACGGCAAAAATGGCTAATATTCCTACGTTACAAGCCACCGTTAACCCAGTATTCATGATTATGCCGGCGGTTGTCTTAGTCATGTGTTTCCTAGCTACTTGGGGTGTGGAGTCTCGTTATTCTCGTTTTAGTCTGCGATCGCAGACTGTACAACGGGAGGATCAAATTGGTTTAAAAGATGCGTTAAACGTGCTAACAGCGAGTCGTCAAACTGGACTCTTTTTTGGCTTTATTTTGATTTTAACCCTGAGTTTATTTATGCAGGATGCAGTGATGGAACCCTATGGAGGGGAAGTGTTTGGGATGTGTATTTCTGAAACGACTCAACTCAACGCCTTTTTTGGCGGAGGAACCCTTTTTGGTATCGCCTCAACTGGTTTCTGGGTGGTTCCCCGTCTCGGAAAACAACGTACAACCAAACTTGGTTGTATTTTAGCGGTGGCTTGTTTTAGTTTGCTAGTCTTAGCGGGAAGTTTAGAGAGTCAGAGTTTACTCAAGTCGGGGTTACTCTTTTTTGGTTTAGCATCAGGAATGATCACCGCCGGAGCCACCAGTTTAATGTTAGATTTAACGGTAGCAGAAACCGCCGGAACCTTTATCGGGGCTTGGGGATTAGCCCAAGCAATGGCCAGAGGACTTTCTACGGTTTTAGGAGGAACGGTGTTGAATTTTGGCAAAATGCTGTTTACGGTTCCTGTCTTTTCCTATGGCTTAGTATTTGTGATTCAAGGAATCGGCATGATATTGGCGATTTGGTTATTAGGAAAAGTCAATATTCAAGAATTTAGAGATAATGCTAAGTCGGCTATTTCTATTGTCATGGAAGGGGACTTAGATGGTTAACGAATTCAGAAGTCAGAAGTCAGAAGTCAGAAGTTCCTTAACGAAGTTCCGGTGCTATCGCACAGAAGTTGTTTTTGAGGCGAGTATTGCGGTGTTACCCGGACGATTCGCAATCGCCAAGGGAACGCGCACCAAGACATAAGCCTCCCCTTTCAAGGTCATGAAAAGCGGGCGACGTGAGTTCGATATAGGGCAATGCAGTCTCAAACCCTCATTGTCTCCTTTAAAAAAGAATAACCCCTAACTCACTTGATCGAGGTATGGCGAGGAAACCTCGCCATATCCAATCTACCAAGAGAAGAAAAATCTTCCTTTTTTAAAGCCTCCAACTTTAGGGGTCCGTAATTTGCGCCTTCTGATTGACCAGTTATCTAATCACAAAAGTACAGCAATCCGCTCCAGTGGCTTTACAAGTAGTTTCATCAACCATCAGTTCAGGTAAAGTATTAACAGATTGTATCAATCCTTCCATCATTCCCCGCAAAAAATAACAACTAGGTTTGGTACTGGTTTTATGAATACAGAAGGGATTAGCATAGACTTTAATTTCATTTTTGTGGCTATCAGCAATAGTAAAATCAGAGATAGCGGGTAAAATAAGTTTATTAATACAAGCCATTATGTTTTTTGGGGAAACTTGTTTGATTTTTCCTCTCGTAATCAGACCAGCACCAACATATTGACCCAGCTTTTGCATGGATTGGGCGTTCATGTCCGGTTGATTATCAATGTCTCTTACTTTCGCAATGAAATCAGGGTAAAGGTTGATCAGATCTTGTGCTATTTCAATTAACTGTCGTTCTAGATCCTTCTGCAAGGGAGCAACTGTACCCACAGAAGGGAGGTTGTGATCTATGGAGACGGGGCTTTCTTCTTCCAACCCTTCTAATTGTTTATAGTTTAAGGAGAGACCCTCATCTAATAGTTTGGCATAGCTTAGGGGATTTGAAGCAGAAGAATCCCTTGATTGTAGGGTTTCTCTGATTTTTTTGACAGTTCGGCTAATTTCTGCCTCTAATAAACCTGTTAATACTTTTCCTGCTTTAACTAATAAGTAAGTATCTGTGTTACAACAGGCGAGGATAAGATGACCATCTTGACTGCGAAGAGAAATCATCTCAACGTTTTGCCAGTTCAATTCATTTTCGGTTGTCTGGGCGAGATAGAGCATTGTCCCAGCTATAATCGAGGTGGTATCTTTATCAAATCCAATGGGAACACTTAAGGGTTGTCCTTCTTGGGAAACTAAAGCAATCCCTTGAATGCCAATGGCTTTCATGGCTAAGTCTTGGAGAATGGGTTCGATGGTAGAAAGATTCATTATGGTTATCTGATTGCGCTGTATAGTTAAGGGCAAGGTGGTTAGAGATAGATAAAGGTTTTGCTCCTCTAAGGGGTAAGGATGAGAAGTGGTCCTCTTCTTAGTATTAACCACTAATTTATTGATTAACTTGCCTTGTTGTAAATTTTGGTAACTTTTTGTTTGAATGTTTTGAGTGATGTGGACACCTAAACGTGAGGGTTGATAATGACAAGTTTTGCTAATAATCACACTATCCAGAGATTCAGGTGGGGTTTGGCGCTCGATATCCATCACTGGGCCAACTGCTAAACATTTCCAGATAAAAGTTAAGGAAGAAAGATTGAGTTTTCCTGGTAAAAAGTAACAAATGAAATAAGGAACGTTGTCCCGTCCTAAATCATCACATCCGTCATTATACAACCAACCAAAAAATGTTTGCTCAGGGGAAATTTGTTTAAGGTATGCTCTTCTGGCTTTTGATTCAGGTGGATTATAATGGTTCCAATATTTTTCGACAACATGGTTAATAAAATTTTTTTCTATATCTGCAGATATTAAAGGGCTAACAAGGCATTTAAAGCCAAGATGATCAAAACTGGTGTAAATAAGTTGCTCAATAGCTAGATACATAAAAAGTTGTTTTAATTTTGGACATTTTAGCAGAAACTTATAGAGTTTCTCACTCTCATGAGGTAAACTAATATCTTCTTCCCAAACTCCGAATTCCCAAAGCTCAAAAATTTTCTACCTCACAAATATGGGAAATGCTATATCTATTGTGAATAATCCCAAATAAATTAGGTTACTGAGAAAGTCTGAATTGGCGAACTTGTTTTTTTAAGTCTTCGGAGGGAGCAAATTCTTCAGCTTGCTTAAAAAGTTGTCTAGCGGTTTGAACATCTTGATTTTGCTGTCGAATAAGGGCTTTTCCTAATAAGGCGTAAAAATGCTGATTATCTTTAGCTAAAATACCATCATATACTTGTTCAGCCTGAGAATTATTTTCAGTCAATTCGTATAGTTTTGCCAAATTAAGCTGCCAATCTAAATTATTAGGTTGTTTTTCGGTAATCGTTTTGATCACATCAATTGCTTTGCCAAACTCCCCTTGATTAAGGTAACTTTCAGATAATTTTACTAATGCTTCTAAATCTTGGGGCTCACCCTTAGCTGACAATTTATATTGCTCTTTTTGAGAGGCAGGCTCAGGATTTTTGGCAATATTTGGGGACTTTTGAGTGAAATAAATACCCAAACCTATTACAGAGGCAAGTGCTAATGTGCCTATTCCTATTAACCATTGTCTATATTGTTTTGCCCAAGCTAAATAACTTTCAATGGAAAAAATTGTGAATATTTTACGATAATTTCGTTGTAAGTCTGAGACTACCCAAATTAATGATACTGCTATCCCTTTAGGATTGAGTTTATAAAAATTATCTATCTGAATAATGGGTACTTCTGAATAAAATCTGATATATTTGACATCTTCTTTTTCTAAAGAGATTAAAAACGGTCTAATTTTCTCCTCTACTTGAAAACGAGCAGTTTCTTTATTTTTTAAACGATCAAATTGGGTAAAAACTAACACGAATGTATAATTCTTATTGGTTGCTCTCTTCAAAGTAGCAATAACAGTGATTTGTTCAAGAAGTTCCTCTAAACTCTCGATATAAGTTGGCTGATTGATAAGATGGGCTGCATTAAGAAACACATAACAACTATGAGATTTGATCACCAATTCCTTAAAGGCTGGAACATTAACGTCACAAAACTCTCCTGGAATGTCATACCAGCGAAAATTACACAGGGTTTTCGTTGTTTGGCGATTCCGTTGTTTTAAGTCCAAGTTAAACTCAGTAATTTTTAAGGTAGCTGGGGGATATTGACCGTTTTTGGCAACATAGTTCAGGATATTATCAAGATTTTCCTTATCTTGATGATTTTGTCCCTCAAACCATGATAACTGGTCTTTTTTTTGACTGAGGAAACCATTATTGATTTCAGCGTAACAGCCAGCAAAAAATACGGTTTTGCCCACACCACGCTCACCAAGAGTGAGAAAATTAAAAGTGGGTCGTTTTTGATAAGGCAATAAGCTCATTGGAAATAATATAAAGATATTTTAATTTGTATTTAATCGAGAATTAGTTCAAAATTATAACCAAAATCAGAATCGTTACTAGATTTAATAGTAACTAATTGAATGGCTTGGTTGCGATCGCCGGAGGGTAAAAAGCGAATGGTACCGGATGCTCCCTCAAAGACAAAACTAGGATCTGATAAGCCTGCTTGTATACTTTCACGAGTGGGATTCGATGATTGTTTGAGGGCCACAATAAAGGCCAGGGTAGCATCATAAGACAAAGCAGTGCGCCAGTTAACTTCTGCTTGCCAAAGTTCTCGTGAAGCTTTGACAAAGGGATGATTATTATAGGCTAAACTATGCCAGGGAATCGCCAACACCATTTCCTGGGCATCAGAGCCACCCTCGCGTAAAATTTTGGGATCATAGGCATCGTCTCCTGCTAATAAGGGTAATCGTTGCTGATTGACTGCTATAACCTCTAAACCTTGATCAAGGGTATTAGAAGTCAGGGCTAACATCAAAACCTCGGCCCCTCGTTCCTTAGCTTGTTGCCAATCACTAACTGCATTAAAATCTGCATCAGAGAGATCAAATTCCCCAACCACTTCCCCTCCATCACTAAATAAACTTTTGGTAAATTCATCTTTGAGGGATTGACTATAATTACTCTGTGAATTAAAAAAAATGGCTGCTTTTTGCTTGTTTAATTGCTTAATCATATAGCGGGATAGCCCACTGCCGGCAAAGCGATCACTCGGTACAGTACGAAAGATATAATCCCCCAAGGCGGATAATTCTACGGAGGTACTAATGGGAGAAATAGCCACCATTTTTTCTTGTTGATAAACTTCAGCAGAAGCGAGGGTAACATCACTAGCCCAATGCCCCACTACACCTAAAACTTCTGGATTTTTGGCTAATCCTTGGGCCAGTTTTTGAGCCATTTCAGGGTTATTATTATCGTTAGCAATGAGAATTTTTAAGGGAGTTCCTTGAATTCCTCCTGATTGGTTAATTTCTTGTTGAGCTTGGGCTACACCCCTGAGAATTTCTTTTGACCCATTGATATTTACACCACTAGGAATTACTACAGCCAGAGTGTAGGATGTTTGGTTCGTTATCTTTGCGTTATTTAAGTAAATTAAGGCTTCTGGATGGTTGGGGTTTTCCTGCAACAATTGAGTTAATTTAGCAATCCCTTGTTCATCTCTTCCTGCTCCTAGATCCTGGGCTATATCTTGTTTTTTTTCTAATGCTTGATCTTTGATGAGAATCTGATGGCCTTCACTAATTTCGATGGATAATCCTAGAGCCGTTTCCTGATTATTATTTTGATTATCTGTGATTGTGTATACATTGGTTTGCCTGGCATTATTTAACCATAATATGATTAAGGTGATTCCTCCACAAACAATTAGTCCACAGAAGAGTAATACAATAGTTTTTCTTAAATTATTTGTTTGCATATATCTTATTTATATTTAACATATAAAAGGTAACACAGGGTTCTGGTGCCCAACAAATAAGACGGTTGACTACAGTGTTTATAAATCAAATGTAAATGCTATATCCACCCATTTTCATCAATAAAACGATTTATATCAGCAGAAAATAAAGTATTTTACTGGTTAATTGTCCTTGTTTTGATTATAAATTATTCAACGGAATACTTGATGATAACCTGAGTTCGATATCAGGCAATTTGAAGTCTCAAACCCTCATTGTCTGGTTTGACAAATCATAACTCCGAACTCCAAACTCAGGTTATGATAAGAGGATAGAAAATACCAGTAGATACTTCAAAGGGGCTATTTTATGTTTTTGAGTGAGGTGAGTTTAGCTGATATTTTGCTTGAAGGACTCAAAGTTATTGGTATGATTTTTTTGCTTTTAACCCTGGTTAATGCGGCTGAGCAATATCCATCGATGGCAGGGAAGAGATGGAATATTATTATTTACGGTTTTGTTCTCATGTTAATTGGTTTTGCTTTTGATTGGTCCGATGAATTTATTGATTATGAGGCTTCCCCTACAATCTCTTATCTACAGGCTTTTATCGAAGAAATGGGGTTAATTGGTGGGCTTTTCCTCGTAACTTTTGGTTTCAAGCGTTGGTTTAAATTTATAAGTCGTTTTCTCGGTATTACCTCTAACAAACATTGACACTCCTCCGTTAAGCTAAGGCTGTAACGGGGGATTATTGCTTCATGGAAACGCTACCGCATTAGTTTTTTTGCACTTTCAAGATAGGTAATGAAGAATTCTTAGTTTAGTTGAAGGTAGAAAAAAACAAAAAAGCCCCACTCTGGGTAGGGCTAACAAATACTTGAGCTTAGATTAAATTGAAGTTAGATAAGAACCTAGAAAGAGAAGGTTCCACGAAGGGTTCCAATAACTTCGTCGTCTGCACCCTGAATGTTGACAAACTGGTCAGGGTTAGCGATCCAAATAACACCAGGAGTGATAGAAATGTTATCGGTTACTTGATAACGGTAGAAGACTTCTGCTGTTACAGGGTTACGACTGGGAAGTTCAAAGAAGCCAGCAGTGGTAGGACGGGCACGACCACCATGATATGGTTGAACCCCTGCGAAGATACCTAAGAGGTTTCCTTCTTTGAAGAGGTCAGGAAAGGCGAAACCGCCGCCACCAGTCCAAACTTCAGCACTCAAACCCCGTCCAATAAAGCGAACGTTGGTGAAAGATCCATAGGCGTTGAAGTTGAGCCATTCAGCAATGCGCCAGCTTAATTGACCACCGTAACTGTTGGTTACTTTACCACCAATATCGAAGGGATTAACGGGATTCGTATCATGGGGAGCAACGCTATTATATTCAGTGGTAGGAGTTCCAGGATCACCTACAGTACCACCAGCAAAGGCGTTATTTAACTCACCACGGGAGAAGTTAGCGAAGGAAGTACCCACTTCCCCAGGACCGGTGGGAATACCAGAACCGAAGATGGGTGAGTCAGGCTTGTGATAAGCATGAACGTAGGTAAAGGCAACATTGACAACGTTGAACAAGTTACCGTTAATCTGGGCTAAAGCACCGTAGTTACCGTTAAATAAGCCGTTACCGCCATCGCTTTCAGCAAATTCCTCACCAGTAGCCGGGTTAATGGCGTTGCCACTTTGACAGCCACGAACACTGCTGTCAAGGTTTTGTCCGCCACCATTGAGACAAGGATCGTTGGCGGTTCCTGCTAAGTAACCGAAACTGATCGAGGTAGGACCTAAGATACTTTCTAAGAAGCCCACTTGGAAGCTCATCCCAGCACCAGCACCACCACCGATACGGTAGATGGGGTTACGTTGGGCAAAGGTACTTAAGGAACCTTTACCGCCGTCAAAGTCCTCGAAGAAGGGGTTTAAAGTAGGTACAAAGTGATGCCAACGTCCACCCCAAGCAGTGACGTAGGTATCAATCTTGAAGTCTCTCAGGGGCTCGATGGGAGCGTAGTAACCAACCCAGTCGATGGTTACGTCGTTATCTTGTTCGTTACGACGAGGACCAATGTTAAAGGTTTGGGTCGCTGTGGGGTTGATGAGGGTATTTTCTGCGAAGGCAATACCAATAGGTTGACCAGTGACAGGATCAAGTACCCGTAAATTAGGCTGGTTTAGGGTGAAACGATCGGTTCCTGTACCGGTACTGGCAGATAAACGGGTTACTAATAAATCTTCTCCACTAAAGCTGGTATTGAAGCTTAAACGAATCCGATCTTGTAGAACAGCTTGGTTATCTTCAGAAGAGCGGCTACCACCGGCGGCGGTTGCTGCCATGATCACTTCCCCAACTAATTTTGTGGTAGTGGAAAATTGGTGATCTTCTAGGAAGGCAACCCGACCTTCTAGGTTATCAACTCTCGCCCCTAATGCAGCTAGTTCAGCCTCGAATTCTGCCATTAAACGCTTGAGTTTTTCAATATCTTCTCGCAGTACGGCAACGTTTTCTTGGATTAAACGCTCCATCGTGTTTAAACAAGCGTTTAAACCTGCAGCAAATTCCCAACGAGAGGTGGCACGGTTGCCTCGGAAGGTACGGTCAGGATAACCAACAATACAACCGTAACGTTCAACCAAACTTCTTAATGCCTCGTAGGCCCAGTCAGTGGGAGAAACATCCCGTAGTTCACTAACACTGGTGACTTGCTCGTTTCTGTCTAACTGACCTTCTTGACTGTAATTTTCAAGTTTGTCTAACAATTCGTTTCGTGCTTCGGCAATCTCCATGCCTTGAGAAGCACTTTGGGTAAATTCCGACTCGGAAGCAACTTCTGCTGCATTGGTAGCAGAGTTGGTTGCTAATAACAGACCCATGAAAGCTGGACTAACCAGCAGGGTTTTCCATAATAATTTTAGCATTTTCAGCTTTTCCTCACACCGTTAGATTGACTACAGAGTTTATAGCCTCACTCATCATCCCATTATACACAGCTTTTTTAGATTGGTGGACAGATAACTTTAATTTTTCTGTAGAAAGTCTTTTGATTAGTTTTTCTAACAGACAGACCTTTTATAAGGTTTTAGGGATTGTTACCTAATCGGATTTACTTTGGGCTGATATAGCGAGCATGACTACTGGATAGTGTAGCGTTAACTTTGGTTAGTTGACTACTTCTCTTCAACAAATCATTATCTTTTGACCTGATGGCTGACTTTGTCTTGATCCGGATATAAATCTAACCAACTTTCAAGTGTATATCTAGAAGTGTCACATGATTAGGCCGACCAAAAATATATTATCATTTTTATTTGAACTGCGATTGCTCAATTTCCATCAAAAAACGCCCTTCTAACATGAGTAAGGAGTTCGCAGTTATGATTTTTCAAACGAGACAATAAGGGTTTGAGACTGCTGATTTGAGTCAATTGTCTCCAAGTTTCCTTACATCTAACTCAGGTTCCTACTTTCCTGTGAGCAACCCTTACAATGTCAACGTGAATTTTTCCTCTTTCAACTCAAGGAAATGGTTTTCCAACCCATTAGTTTCTTCCCTAAGCGGAAAATAATGGTGTTAGCAAGTCCTAATGCTTGAACTCCCTCCATCAAAGCCGGTTGTATCTCTTCGAGGGAGTCTAGCACATGAGGACATTCAACAAAATCAAGACAAAGAACTGTTGAGTGGTTCCAAGGTTCACGGAAAATCTGACATTGGGAAGGGATAGAACTCAGACGCTCACGAAATCGCTTGAGGGCTGCTTTTTCTAATTCACTACTGGTACACTTAGAGGGAAGTTGTGGATTGTTCATAAAACTCTCATTTGATTCTAACGGAATCTATATCCTTTTCTAAGGTAACACTTGAATGCACAAAACATTGTGCTTTTTTTAACTAACTTTTCTATTTGTTAAGATTTCAAAATCCTTTCATAATACATCTTAACATCAGGCATATTTTAAGGATTTTGTTGGGTACTTTTTAAGAAAGGTTTAATACCTTTTTTGACTGTCCATTCAACTGCACCTTCTTCTTGCATCCAATGCCATTGGATGTTTTTATTGATTAATTCTTTTTGAATAAAGGTTGGTATAAAATTCGTGGAAATAATAACAGTTTTAGCTTTGACTGTTTCTAGCCACTTCAACCAATCTATCGATAGTTGTTTTCCTGACCATATCAGCAGATTTAAGGGGACATCAATTTTTAGAGATGGTGGTTGGTTATTTTGGGTTTGATTACTTATCCATAAGAAGGATTGCTCTTTAATCTTATATTGTAAAACAAGAGGATATCTATTGATAAGTTTAATACTCATGGAATTAAGTATAATTTCTGTTGTATTTTTCGAGAGTTTATGCTCTTGATTATCAAAAATAGTAAGAATAGTTTCGGTAGTAATTTTGCTCTTTAAGTTTGACCAAGGTTTAATCTCCTCACTATGGCGAACGATAATCTTATCAACTTTATTAATGCCTTGTTGTGATAGAAAAGGTAATAATATATATTCTATTTCTGATGGATTACCAACATTTATTATCTCAACATTTCCTCGGTCTTGTATAACCATTATCGGCTCATTATTTGTCTGTAAAATTGTAATCTTAAATAAGGTTAAATTATTATAAATAATCGGCATTGCAATCAGCGCAACAATTAGTATTCCACCTAACTTCCAATATTTTCGTAAGTTCTTGTTTAACCACAGGGTTAATAAAGTAGCATAAATAATAATTAGAATAAATAAAGATATTTTGCCCACAGCAAAAGCAGTTAATTTCAGGTTTGATATTTGTTGTCCTGACTGCAATAATATTTGACTTGGCCAAAATAAAAATTGAGCAATAAACCCCCCTAAAATGGGATTGATTAAGATAAGGATCGCACTAATCATTCCTCCAATAACTAATAACATGATTAAGGGAGTTGTCAAAATATTAAAGGGAATAATATAAAAGCTAAACGTATAAAAAAGATACATAATTAAAGGAGATGTCCAAATAGAAACTGCTACAGGCACAGCAATTATTGAAGCAATTTTTCTCGGCAAAAAGTCTAATTTATCTTCAATGGCAGCACCAGTAACTAAGAGAGCAAATGTGGATAAAAAACTTAATTGAAATCCTAATTCCCAAATCCATAAGGGATTGATCACTAATAAAATAAATCCTGATAATAATAAAGCACTCAAGGGATTTGTTTTACGGTTTAAAACCTCGGCAAGCAAAATAGTAAATCCCATGAAACTCGCTCGTAAAATTGAAGGTTGTATTCCTGTTAAACCAATATAGAAAATTAAAATAATACAACCAATAATTAATTTTTTTACCGAGGATAAAGATTGGGTTAACCAAAAAATAATCCCTAATAATAATGCAACATGAAACCCCGATGCAGATAAGACATGAGAAAGTCCAATGGTAACAAATAAATCTCGAATATCTGGGGGTAAGTCAACCGCTCTTCTTCCCAGGATCATAGAACTTATTATCAAGCCATTTTTTTCACCTAAAGCGTTAGTAAAACCATCAATAATTCTTTGCCTGACTTGAGTCAATCCCCATCTTTTCATTTCCCCCTTAAAAATTATTTCTTCTCCTTTAATTCCCGCAAATGACCCTTGTTTAAGCAAATACTTTTTGAAATCAAAAGAGCCTGGATTTTTAGGTGATTGTGGCTGATATAAATTACCTCTGATGATAATCGTTTGACTCGGATAAATTTGTACCGCTTGCTCTATGGCTAGAGTGACATAAATTTTACCTGTCACTGATTGAAATTGATTCTTATTCTGATTTAAAAATTTTACTTTCTGTGCTTGTAACCAAAATCTTTTACGGTTGTTATTAGTTAAACGTGGTTCTGATAAAAGTTTACCTAATAATTCAACTTTTTGTGTTCTAAACCCATCTAAAAAAAATTGACTAACATCTGTAGAATTAGGAACAGGAATGCGCCATTGTAAATAAAAAATTGCACTTAAAGTGACAAAAGAAACCAACAACCAAAAGCTAATTTTTGGACAACGTAGCCAACGGGACCTTAACCATAAAAAAACACCAATAGGAAGAAGACTGCCCAAACCACAGACGATTAGCCATTGTTCCCAAGAAGGCTGAAAATTGAGAACTCCCCATAATCCCGTTAATAATAAACCAGAAATATAGCCGAAGATCAGAATAAGATAATGGAAACGTCTCATAAACACTGGATAGATAATGTTAAAATTTATAAATAATAAAAATTGTTAACAAAACTCAAGAATTAAACGGAATATAACAGAAAAATGAGACAATACTAAACATTAACAAGGATAAAAAAAGAGCGATTATAAACGGATGAATGTTCCTATCACCTCAGACCTATCGCTGTATCAACTAACTCAAAACACCGACCCTCATTCCTATCCCCTAACTGTCTCAGCTAGTGGCTTTCGAGAGTGGGTTGATACTTCGATTCAATTTTTAATAGACCAACAAATACAGGCCACAGTTTGGGCTAAACTTCCCCCTCATTCTCGTTGGTGGACAACCTTAGAAAACTATTATCAAGAGGGTCTTACCGAGCA
The DNA here is from genome assembly GCA_030064935.1 of Crocosphaera sp. Taxonomy (GTDB): domain Bacteria; phylum Cyanobacteriota; class Cyanobacteriia; order Cyanobacteriales; family Microcystaceae; genus Crocosphaera. The sequence continues at coordinate 19,959 of JASJEA010000029.1, forward strand.
AATTTATCGTTGTACCATGAGTCGCAATGTTAGCCCGCGTCCCCCTCGTCAAGGTTCTCAGAGTGGCCATTCCTCATCAGATGGCTTTATCCCCATTGTACTAGAAACCAGTGCCCAACTGAGACGAGAACACTTTTGCTTAATCCTATCCCCCCAACTTTGTAGTTTAATTTTTGCTCAAGAACAAGTTCCTTCAGGAGAAGATCCCCCATCAGGACTTCTGGAACCAACTGTACTCAAGCTCGTTTATAGTTTTGAACCCAGAGTCATTCAGAAAGTGATGACAGGCATTAAACGTCTGATCACCATTACAGATACTACCCCTCTCGAAGTTTTAGGGGAGTCAGTTTTCTCTTTTCCCTTACCCACAGCAGTAGACGGAATACTATTAACAAAACTATGGCATCAATTATTGTCTCAAAGTTTATCGAGTAAACCTCAATTATCAGAGCAGAAAAAATCAGGGGGTTCTCAAACCAGTTTTAACCTAGGGGAAGAATTTCTCAAATCCTTAACGCAAGAACTGAGTACCCCTCTAACCAACATGAAAACCGCCCTACGGTTGTTAGAATCGAAACAACATAAACGGGACATCAGACAACGCTATATTGATCTTCTCAAAACAGAATGTGAACGACAAAACATCTTACTCAACGGCTTACAGGAATTATTACAACTCAACCAAAGTTTAGCGGATGCTAGTCCTAGTGTTCATCTCGAAGAAGTCGTTCCAGGAATTGTCAGTACCTATCAAGCGATCGCCGAAGAAAAAAACATCAGGTTAGGATACACCATTTCTCCAGGGTTTCCCCCCATCGCCTGTCCGAGTATTTGGTTAAAACGAATTTTACAAAATATTATCCACAATAGTCTCAAATTTACCCCATCAGAGGGACGAATTACGGTACAGGCTACCTTGCAATCTCAAGGGGTTGAAATTGCCGTCATCGATACCGGGGTTGGCATTGAAAGCAGCGATCTGCCCAGAATTTTCCAGAGTTTTTATCGGGGACGTAATCCCCTCAACCAAAACCCAGAAGGGGTAGGATTGGGGTTAACGATTGTGGAACACTTGATGGAAAAGTGTGGAGGAAAAATTAGTATTAATTCCCAAGTAGATAAAGGAACCGTGGTTAAACTCATTTTCCAAGAATCCTCAGATTGAAGTCATAAACACTTTGCTAAGATCAGTGAGGAATTCCTGAACATAGAGAGTAGAGCAATCATTATGCCAGCTAAACTTAAAAAAGGTGCATTAGTGCGTGTCATCCGAGAAAAACTGGAAAATAGTTTAGAAGCCAAAGCCAGTGATAACCGTTTTCCCGCTTATATGTTTGAAAGCAAAGGGGAAATTTTGGATATGAACGATGAATACGCCCTGATTCGGTTTTATGTCCCTACTCCCAGTGTTTGGTTACGCCTCGATCAAATAGAACTCGTCTAATAAACCATAACCTTTCAAAATCATGACTGTCTCTTACGACTCCCTTCTACCCTGTCAATCCCTTCGTGTGGCCATTATGGGCGCAGGAAATGTCGGACGAACCTTAGCCCAACGGATTATCGAAAAAAACTTAGCTAATGTGGTTCTTTTAGATGTGATTGAAGGGCTACCCCAAGGAGTCGCCCTGGACCTCATGGAAGCCCAAGGATTGGAACAGCATAACTGTGAGGTGATGGGGACAACTGATTATCAAGAGACGGCTGGAGCCGATATTGTGGTCATCACCGCAGGGCGTGCTAGAACCCCTGGCATTAGCCGAGATGACCTCTTGGCTATCAATGCAAAAATAGTCTCCGAAGTGGCCGAAAAAGCCTTTAAACACTCTCCCAACGCCATTTTTATCGTCATTACCAACCCTCTCGATGTCATGACCTATTTGACTCAAAAAGTAACCGGTTTACCCCCTCAACGGGTGATGGGGATGGCAGGGGTGTTAGACTCTTCTCGTTTGCAAACTTTTCTGGCCATGGAGTTAGGGGTTTCTACTGCTAATGTGACAGCTATGGTGTTGGGGGGTCATGGAGACTTAATGGTACCGTTACCGGCTTATTGTACGGTCAATGGGATTCCCATTACCCAGCTATTGGACAGTAAGACCATTGATCGTTTATTAGAAAGGACTCGTAACGGTGGGGCGGAAGTAGTTAAATTATTGAAAACCGGTGGGGCTTATTATGCGCCTGCTTCTTCGGCTTGTATCATGATTGAAACCATCTTAAAGAATCAATCTCGTCTCTTGCCGACAGCAGCCTATTTACAAGGGGAATACGGGTTAAATGATATTTATATTGGGGTTCCTTGTGTCTTGGCCTGTGGTGGGGTGAAGGAAATATTAGAAGTTAAATTAACTTCCCAGGAACAAGAAGCCTTAAAGATTTCTGCTGCTTCTGTGAGAAATAATGTTAATCTGGCTTTAAAAAGTTTGGAAAAGAACTGAATTTTATAACTACCAGAAAAAGACGGGAGGGTGAGAGCCTCCTTTTTGTAAAGGGGGGATGAAACCCGACTCGACAGGTTTTAACCTGTCGTATTCTATTTCCCTTTCTGATTCTCAATATATTTCTTGATTAT
>JASJEA010000233.1 GCA_030064935.1 Crocosphaera sp.
AATAACTTAATCAAATAGATTGGTTTTAGCTAGTATTTTTTAAGACTAACTGGCTTGAATTCCTGTGTTTATTTTTCTCAAGATTATCCTTAATTTTTTAGGAATTTATGGCTCCTGCTTACATCGAACTCAGGTTAAGTAAATAATCTCAAAAAAGAGTTATACTATTAATAATTTTATTGAATATATAGTTTTTGACACCGTTTTTAAAACGGTGTTTTTTTATAATCAATAAAATATAATCTTCATTATTACTGATAGATACCATGAAGCTTACTAAGATGAACAAACTTAATTACACAGAATCATTGTTATTGTGCATAGCCATTTTACTCAAAAAAAAAAATTAATCGTTTATCTTTTTATAGTCAGGAACTAAGCCAATATTTAGATTACTATTACCACGAAGGTTTAGAAACTATAAAAAATCATCAAAAACTTGATAAGCAAATGATGAAAGATAATCAAGTAGTGATGAGTTTAAGCGATAATTGGTATTATTTTTATAAATATATAACTCAGTTACATCTGGAAAACCCAACGGAACACGGGGAAATTATCTGGAAAGCTTTAGCTTATGATTATCGAAACTTTCCTGATGAACTTTGGAAATACAATTTTCAAGATAGTTTTCGATTATATGGTATCAAATTCAAATTACCAGTATTTGTAGTTCAAGAATCTGAAATAAAAACTAAATTAATTTTCTTTGATTTAAGAGCAGCTAATATATATCAAAGATATTTAAAAGAATTTTATAAAAGTCTAGACATTGATGAGGTAGTAGAACAACAAGAAAATATTGTCTATATTGTGAAAGAGAATCCCCTTGGCATAAGAACCTATTTCTTTCCTCAAAAGATTAATTATTATTGGATGGACAGAATAAATAGAAGATTAAATCTGGCAGCATCAATCATAATCTGTCTTTTCCTAGCCTTTGCTTATCTACTTAACCTAAGCAGCAATTGGATTAGCTCCTTATTAGTTCTTCTAACTTGTTTCTATATTTATCAACTGATTATGGATTCAATGAGAAATGAGTTCAATCGATTTAACTTTGTCTTTCAAGAACTATTAATTTTAGTTATCACTTTTTACTATCTTTTAGTGGCTTAATCAACTTCGCTAAGTTCGTAATATCCTTTTTATTAAATACCGTCATTACAATGGTGTTTTTTTTATGGTTAAGGTTAGCTTAAATACAAATATACTGATTATATTTACCTTGACTTTTATGTACTAAATAAGATAGGATGACTGTATTAGGAACTATCTCCTAAAAGCTTGAGCAACTAACTACTATTTATCTAAGTAGTTAAGATCCCATCGCTCTGCTGAAAACCCTAATTTTTCAACACTCTTACTCCTCATTACGAATTAAGGCAAAAAAGAGAGAAAGGAACAAAAACCTTTCCCTCTACCCCAACGCCTTAAAAGCAGAGGCTTGATAACTTATGCAAATAAGTAACTCCTGATGATGATTTAAGGGTACAATAGTTGATATCTTATCCGCGTTTATGCACAAGATAATGTTCACTCAGAGATTCACAGATAAAAAAAACCATATAAACGGCGAAACGCCGTCGGCTTGGGGAAGTTTGACGGACGTTTCTTTGATGGTCTTTTTCCTGGAACTGCTCTGTTCAGTCAAAGGAGGTGACTTATAAGAGAGTAGGAAGTTATTAAATTTCTGCGGCGGTTAGCGTTGCGACGCTAAAGCTATAAATTTTTAGCCACAACATCTTTATCATAAGGCAAAGTTGTGGTCTACGCAATCTTTTTGTGCAAATTTTAGGCTTTTAGTGAAAAATCAGCGTTAATTCCCAGAAAAAGGCTTAGTTGCTGAAAATATGACTAATTAGTCAGATAGGTTCTCTATGCTCGTTTTTAGAGAGGAAGAGAATATCATCAAACAACCATGACCGAATGCTGCACTCGTTAAGAGCAAAGCCTCATCAGTTTTAGCTTTTTAGACAAGGGCGATTTTCTATCAATATTCTCCCATGTCCCCCATGTCCCCCGTGTCCCCCGTGTCCCCGAAGCTTATTATTCAATGGCATAGTGATTGGCTGTGACCAAATCAGTGATAGAACATCTTGTAAATGAGCAGTTTTGGACTGCGAGCTTGAGTTATTTGATTAACAGCAGCAGCTATTCAGTTAAAAAAAACAAAAAAGCTGGAGAGGCCCTGTCATGATGACTTAATCCCAAATTGAACCTGCTATGAAATTAACCAGTTGATGTCAATGAGAACGTCAACACAAACGAAGGCTGAAATCCAGCCCGAAAAACAAAATACTTTTCAATCTTATATTTGGTAGCCAGGAAATAATCAGGATTGAGATCACAAATAAGGAAGATTATCTGTAACCTGAACCTTTATGGATAGCCTATAACCTTTAAAGAACAGGCATCTCCAGCAGTTACCACTCAAAACTGTAAGGAGAAAAAATCATGCAATTCCCACAAATCGATCGCAATGTAGCGCAACGCCAGTTGGCATTACTCGGACACAACATAAACAAACCAGTGTACTTACGCTTTTTCTACCCTAGTGATGATCCACGGAAGGATGAGGATAAAGGACGGAAGGCCAACCGCATTGACTGGAAGGAGATCGAAGCCTATCAACGAGAAGGACGGGGAGCGTACTTTGTCATCAATGGTGGAGGGCACAAAAATGATGATGTGATTAGTGGAAAAGCATTGTTCTACGAACACGACGACCTACCCAAAGAAATCCAACGGGAGCTTTGGAAAACTTTGCAGCTTCCTAAACCAACCTTTCAAGTGGACACGGGGGGGAAATCGGTGCATTCCTACTGGGTATTTAGTGAAGCGATCGCCATAGAGAAATGGTGCCAATTGCAACGGGAGCTCTTAGAATATGCAGATGCGGATCGTTCGATAAAGAACCCGGCGCGGGTGATGAGACTAGCGGGGGGATGGCACATATCCCACGATGAGGATGGCAACCCTATCTATAACCAAACGAAGATCATTTCTGCTTCGGCAAAGACTTATGGTTACGAAGAACTCAGAGCAATCATACCAGAGAAAAAAGAAAGGCTACCTATAGAGGAAGCCGTCATTGAGTCTGAAAAAGATTTTCAAGATTTCAATGCCAATAATAAAACCAATATACCACGACACCCCGAACAGATAAGTGTTCCTGTACCTGCACCGGTTCCATTACTGCAATGTTGCCGAAAAGAAGTGAGGGAATGGATAGCAACAGGGGTTCCCAAGGGGTGTAAACGAAACGATACGGCCATTAATGTAGGCTTAGAACTCATTGCAGTGGAAAGATACTTGCAAACCATAGGGCAAAGTTACAGTGATTCAGCGACGGGGTTGTTCCATGAATTCTGTCAGCGTAGTGGGATGACGGCATCAGAAGAGGAGGAAAGGTACCAATGGTGCAACAAGACCAACAGTGACCCTAGCTGCCCTCCAGAAGCTATAGAAGGGTGTATAAAGGGATGGTATTGGAAGGAGGTGGTTCAACCCCAACAACGACAAAATCGAACACAGTACAACGCTCAAGAACAGGGAACGCCGAAAAACGTTGACAGTGAAGAAAAACCGAAAATTAATCTACTTGAAGCCGTCAAAAAGATATTAACGGACTTCCCTCAAGATTCATTACAGCATATAGCCTTAATGAATCTATCGGCCCAAACAGGTTATAGCTATCGTGAACTCGAACTCTTAGCGCGAACCATAGAACGCGAAGAAACAATAGATGAAGAAACAGCAGAGGCGATCGCATCCCTAGGAACCAACCTAAATCTACATCAACAAAGATTAGATATCACTAAGTATTTAGAAAGTAATTTTGCGGGTTTGATGCTGGATGCAGCTAATGCTATTCCTACAGCATCAGAATATTTATTTAACACCCTACTGCCCGCAGTGGCATCCTGTGGGGGGACGAGTTCAAGGATAGTAGCCAATCCATCAGGAGGTTATGTACAGCCGTTAATTATGTGGACAGGAAACATTGCGCATTCAGGACAAGCTAAGACACCACCCCAACAAATTATTATTCAACCATTGCTCGACTTAGAAGAGGAAGCCAATCAAAAATACGAACAGGAATTAAGAGAATACGAAAAAGACAAATCAGGGGATTTGACCCCACCCCTGAAAAAACGCTATGTTCTGAGTAATACAACCTTATCCATGAAAATCCGCATACATGGGGAAAATAAACGAGGGTTATTAGAATACATTGATGAATTAGCCAGTGATTATCGTCGTCTTAATCAGTTTAAGAAAGGTCAAGGGGATGATAGGGAACAGGAACTAGCTTTATTCAATGGAAGCCACATCAGTTATGACCGTAGCGATACGAGATTATTCATCAGAAGGACAGGTATTAGCAAGACAGGAAGTATTCAATGGGATACTCTAGCACAATTAATGAGTGAGCCAAGTTTCGTTGAATCAGGGTACATGGCGAGGTTTTTATTATGCAGCATTGGAGAAGCTCCCCCAAGACTCTTGAATTTACTCTGTGAGAATGATGGAGTGCAAAAGTTGCAAAAAGCTTTGCGCTTGCTCTATGAAAAAATGGGGCAGTTACCAGCACAAGATTACTTACTAGACTATGACGCTAAGGTACTCTTCCAAGCATGGAACCATACCCTTGTTGATGCGACTCGTCGAGAGTCTAACTTTGGTTTCAGCTTGGTTTACGCAAAAATTGAAACTTATACTTTGCGCTTGGCCCTATGGTTGCATCTAGTTAATTCTCTACTGAGAGGAGAAACGCCCCATTTAGTGGTCAATGGTCAAACCATGAAAGATGCTATTGAAATCTCTTCCTTCTATTTAGGCCAACAAAAATTAATTTGGGCCCATAACGATCCTCACAACAAGTTAGAAGGGATGTTGCTTAAGATCCACACCAGCGCACTTGAATATCACCAGCAAACTAAAAAAGGCGTTAGTGCATCCTGGGCTAAACAAAAATTCAATGCCCTCAAAAAAATTGGGGTTGATAAAATTCGGCTCAAATATTTTCAAGTTTTAGCCAGTTGTGGTTATGGAGAACTACAAGGGAAAGGAAAATCTATGCACTATGTTCCTCATCAAGAAAGATTAGTTATTAACGGGTTAAATGAATCCAGACAAATTGGTGAAAATAGTGTGTTTGGTGAAAAATTGGTGGAACCACCAAGCTCTATAACCAATATACAATCACTATTTCAGAGAAAAGTTGGTGAAGTTGATGAAAAAACTTACCAGTCAATATATGAACAACTTGATGGTGAAAAAAGGAAACAGGAACAACTCGATTCTACTTCTTCAAATGAGCCTATAAAAAATCACCAAACCACCAATAAAGCTCAACCAAATGTTGAGCCTACAAGCATTACAGACCTTGGTGATACCCCTCAAACCCCTCACCAACCACCAAACCTCTCATCAGTCACCAGTGAACAGTCACCAGTCACCAGTAATGGACAGTTGACAGTTCCTAATAATCAATCACAGGTTAATAATTGTTGTGTCACAGCTAAGGGTGAAGATAAAAAAACAGAACTGGTGACTGGTGACTGGCGACTGGTGACTGATATAGAGTGGTTAATGAAGCTGCGAGATGATTTAGAAACAGATGCCTCTATCCACAATCAAGATGAGTGGTTAGAGATAATCGCCGTTGCCGAAGAAAAAATCCGAGGGATAGATGGCTTTTCTGAACTGTACCCCGACTACTGGCCACGAATCTGGGCTGCGCTTCACCATACGGAACCAATGGAAGACACGGGGGACATGGGGGACACGGGGATACGGGAGAATATTGATAGAAAATCTCCCTTGTCTTCCCCTTCTTCCTTGTCAAACAGAACTGGGATTAATGGCAACTCAACTGAAAAAAGCGATGAAGAGCAATCATCCCCATCACCCACCCTTGAGGAGTTAAAGTCACTGTTGCTGACTTCTTGTACCTGGGTTGAGCTTAAGCACCTACAGAAGCAACATCCCCAACAATCCAAAGCGGCCTACAGCGCAATGGAACCATCAGAACAAACTCAGATTGATGCGATCGCCGCCACTGAGGTTCACCAGGATGTCTTTAAATATGTAGGGCCACAACGAAAAGTCGATGGGGTCAAATTGGAAACGGGAACCCTTGTGTACTTAGATCCTAAGTCTTGTAACAAAAACCGACTACATCTAAAAGTGCGTCTGTTGCAAGGAATCAATCAAAGCTGGCAGAAAGTGGTTGAGATATCTAAAGATGCCCTCCAAGCCGTTGAGAAAGCGGTAAACGAAGGTCTGGATGTTATTGATAGTCATCAAGGCAATCTACTGGATGGATTAAGCTAGAGGACCGCAATCATGAACAAAAAAAACAATCAGGTTTCTGCTAACCAGCAGGGGCCACAGGATACTATTGCCAAAATCAAGGCCATTTCATTGCATCAACCGTGGGCTTCGTTGATTACAATGGGAATCAAGCACTTTGAGACTCGCAGTTGGCCCACTAACTACCGAGGGAAACTGGTCATCTGTGCAGCTAAGAAAAATAGTAAGGAACAACAGTCGAGCTATTGCACTTTGGCTTCAGGGTTGGGCATTGATTTAACGCTGCATCCTTGGGATAGTCTCCCACTGGGAATGGCGATCGCCGTTTGTGATCTTGTTGACTGCATTCAGATGACCGAGGATTTCATCAATGAGCAGTCAGAGACTGAACGCTGCTGTGGACATTGGGAACCGGGCCGCTTTGCTTGGAAACTAGACAATGTGCAATCATTGCCATTACCTGTGCCTATCAAGGGTAAACAGGGTTTATGGAACATTACCCCTGACGCATTCGTGACAACTTAAGAAAATTAAGCAGATGTCAAGAGAACTCAAAGAGTGATTGGGGGCGTATGGGAAAGGAAAGAC
>JASJEA010000234.1 GCA_030064935.1 Crocosphaera sp.
ATTTTAAGACATAAAAAATCAGCCAGAATATCTCTAGCTAAAATTATCTCTAAATTATATAATTTTCCTGTCACAATAGAGGATTTACACTAATGTAAATAGAAACCTTATTTTGCAAACTTGATGATTTTTGCCAAGCTTTTGCTCCAATTATAGAAGTATTGTTAACTTTATGGTTAATATAATTGCTGGCTTAATCGCTTATACACATCAAGAGAAAAAAACATCTCTTAATCTATTCGATGATGAGTATTCTTTACTTCCTAGCACTTTAATTCCTTCTGAAAGTTTCCTATTTTGAAATAATAACTTAATCAAATAGATTGGTTTTAGCCAGTATTTTTTTTAGATCAACTGGCTTGAATTGCTGTGTTGATTTTTCTTAAGACGCTATTTCTTTTTTTAAAATTTGCGGTTTTTCCTTACATCGAACTCAGGTTGATAGATATTTATTGCTAATTGTCATCAAAACTTTATCAGTCACCATTGTCTATGAAAACTTTATTATTAATAGACTATATTCTCTGCATTTGTCTACAATGCCTTTTTAATAAGGTTTGAAGACATTTTTGTAGTTGAGGTTAAGAAAAATTTAAGCCCTAACTATTAGCAATAATTTTCAATAGTGCTATAATACTTCAGGCAAATAATAAAAATCTATGCAATCTAGTTATGGTGAGTAAATTATCAAGACGAGTATTTTTGAGTGGCAGCACCGCCTTAACCGTGGTGGGAATGAGCCAACTTATGACCAGTTGTGGCAACAATAACAACAGTGCTAACGCTCCCGACAATACACCAAGTTCCCCTTCAACGGAAATTACAGGAGAAGTGAACTTATATTCTTCTCGTCACTACAACACCGATACTGAGTTGTATAACGGTTTTACCGAAGAAACAGGGATTAAAGTCAATCTCGTCGAAGGCAGTGCCGATGAATTAATCGAACGCATTAAAAGCGAAGGAGATAACACCCAAGCCGATATTTTAATGACAGTGGATGTGGCTAGACTTTGGCGGGCTGAGGAAGCAGGTATTTTCGCCCCCACCACCTCTGCTGTCTTAGAAGAGAAAATTCCAGCATCCCTGCGTAACCCAGATGGTTTATGGTTTGCCTTTACCAAACGAGCCAGGGTAATCATGTATAACCAGGATAAGGTAAAACCAGAAGAATTATCCACCTACGAAGACTTAACCGATCCCAAATGGAAGGGGCGGATTATTATTCGTCCTTCCAGTAACATTTATAATCAATCTTTGGTAGCCTCTTTAATCGAAACTCACGGAGAAGAAAAAACCGAAGCATGGGTTAAGGGGTTTGTGGATAACTTTGCCAGGAAACCCCAAAGCAACGACACTGGACAAATTAAAGATGTTGCAGCAGGTGTTGGGGATATTACCTTAGCTAATACCTATTATCTGGCTCGCATGGCTAAAGACGATGATCCAGCCATCAAAGAAGTCGTTGAAAAAGTCAAAATCTTTTTCCCTAATCAAGAGGGGAGGGGAACCCATGTCAATGTTAGTGGTGCCGGAGTGGTTAAAAATGCTCCGAATTCTGAAAATGCCGTTAAATTTTTGGAATATTTAACCAGTGATAAGGCACAAGAATTTTTTGCCAAGGGTAACAACGAATATCCCGTGGTGGAAGGGGTAGCAGTTGACTCCGTATTAGAGGGTTTTGGAACGTTTAAAGCAGATGAAACCAATATTGCTGCCTTTGGTCCAAATTTAGCTCCTGCTGTTCAGGTGATGAACCGAGGAGGATGGCAGTAAATAGAGAATGGAGAATTTGATTGATTTTTTATTCTTCATTTCTCCCAGTCTCTGATTTACCCTATCAAAGATAATTCATTATTATGATAATGATAATCATTATCGTTTTTTTTACAGTGTGAGGAGTTGAATGATCAATCGCTTTTTTTCCTTTAATAATCTAATCCTAGTCTTAGGAATGATTTTGTTTTCTACATCTACTACTCAAGCACTACCCACTCAAGACTCATCTTTAAGAGAATCTCGTAGCGACTTTTTGCGTCGTCAGGGTGGAGTATCTCTAGAACAAGAGACATCACCCATACCTCAGTTACCCAAAGTTGATCGAGACTTTAAGTTAAGACAGTCTCGTGATGGCTTTTTAAACTCGGCCAGTCGTCGTCAGGGTTCCATGTCTCAAGTTACTAGCGTTTCTGAATTACAAGACATATCCCCGACAGAATGGGCATACGAAGCCCTACGGGGACTCGTAGAAAGGTATGGCTGTATTGTAGGCTATCCCGATCGCACATTTCGGGGCAATAGAGCCTTATCTCGTTACGAGTTTGCTGCAGGCTTAAATGCTTGTATGAATACTATAGAACGATTAATCCAGGAAAATGTTGCCGTTTTGCGCGAAGACATCGAAAAGTTGAAACGGTTAGCCCAGGAGTTTGAACAGGAGTTAGTGGCGTTGGGTGCTAGAGTTGGGAACTTGGAGACAAGGGTAGCATATCTAGAAGATCACCAGTTTTCTACCACGACTAAACTATCAGGAGAGTTTGTTGTCGGGTTAACGGGTATTACCAGTGGGGAAAGAAACGGAGGAACGGAAGAAATCAACAAAACGACTAATTTCGGTTACAGGGGACGACTAGAACTTAATACCACGTTTGATGGGAACGACTTACTCTACACCCGTCTCGCAACTGGTACTGTACCTGCCTATTCTGACATCACAGGCACCTTTGAAGGGGAATTAGGCTTTTCACAACCTGATGACAGCGATCTCGCCATAGAACTGATTATTTATGAGTTTGATCTGGCAGAGAATGTGAGAATGTTTATTGAACCTGTGGGGGGTGCGTTTGATGACTTTGTACCCACGGTAAACTTCCTCGACGGTGATGGGGCTTCCGGGGCTATTTCTGCCTTCGGTAGTCGTAACCCGCTCTATTATATGGCTGAAGGGCCAGGAATTGGTTTCCAAGGTCGTATTTTCGAGGTGTTTGAATGGAGTGGCGGTTATTTAGCCACCGATGGTAATGATCCGGCTTTGGGTGCAGGGATGTTTAATGGTCCCTATGGGGTGATTGGACAGTTTGCCTACGAACCTAATGATAATTTAAAAGTAGCCTTTACTTATGTTCATGGCTACAATAATCTTGATTCAGGAACAGGAACCCGTCGCTCGAATTTTCAAACCTTTATCGAGGAAGAATTTGAGGAGTTTGAAGCCTCTGTTAATACAGTCAATAATTCCTATGGCATGGAGTTTACTTGGCGTATTTTTGATCAGTTTGTCTTAGGAGGATGGGGTGGCTTTACCACTACCAGAACCCTAGGTGCCATTGATATTGGTGAAGATGTTGATGTTATTCAACGGGGCCAGTTAGACATTTGGAATTGGGCCGTAACATTGGCCTTTCCTGATGCGTTTAAAGAAGGAGATACCGGGGCTATTATTATCGGGATGGAACCTTGGGTATCTAACGCCAATATTAATTTACCGGATGATTTAAGAAGAACGGATCAAGATAGTTCTTTTCATATTGAGGCTATTTACGAATATCCAGTTAACGATAATATTGCCATTACTCCCGGCATTATCATCATTACTGAGCCAGATTTTGATGATAGGAATGAGGCTTTAGTTATCGGAACCATTCGTACCACATTTACATTTTAAATGGCTAGGAGGATAGTTTATGATCAATTCTTCTTGATCTAATTTGTTACCTTCATCTTTCTAGGGATAATTTCTCAATTATCCCTACTTCAAAAACCAGACAGTTTCTAATGGGGAACAATGAAGCAAATTGTGAAAACTTACTTGAGAGAACTGCCCATTGGTGCTATCGGTTATATCGTAGGATATGACAAGATTTTTAAAGGTTATCAAGGGAAATTATTGACAATGGGATTAACCCCAGGTACTCAATTTATTGTTGTTCGTCAGGCTTCAAAAAATTGGCCAATCATCCTGGAAATTCGGGGAACTTTAATTAAGTTAACCCAACCAGAAGCAGATGCTTTATGTATCGAAGAAGCTGAATAGATTATAGTAAAAATATGTTGATTGCTTATTTTTATTTTTATCTAGGTATTTGAATATGTCACAAAATACATCTAATTTACCGTTTAATAATTGGAGTCGTCGTCAAATTTTACAAGGTTCATTAACCTTATTTGGTCTGAGTTTAGCCGGAGGAAGCATAGGATTTAAACATCTATTTTCCAATTTCAATCCTGCGGTTAAAATTCCTAACTTTGAACTGGATACTAACCCAATTTTAGACAATCCTTTTAACCCCATGACCATTTTAAGAGAGTTTGATTATGGAACAGTTAAAAAGGAAAATGGGCAAATAATTAGACAGTATGAGGTGACGGCAAAAAGTAGTTTATTGCATCTCAATACTAGCCTTGATTTTATGACTTGGAACCTTAATGATCGGGTTCCGGGACCGACTTTAAGAGCAACAGAAGGAGAAAGAATTCGGATTATTTTTCATAACGAAGATGGCCATTCTCATACTTTACATTTTCATGGCACTCATCCATCAGAAATGGACGGGGTAAAACCCATTCGTCATGGGAAAACTGCTATTTATGAATTTGAAGCCAAACCCTTTGGTGTTCATCTTTATCACTGTCATGTTGCTCCTGTTACTCGTCACATTAGTAAAGGGTTATATGGGATGTTTATTGTCGATCCCCCTTCCCCTCGTCCCCCCGCAGATGAAATGGTTATGGTATTAGGTGGATACGATATTAATAACCGTAAAAAAAATGATGTTTATGCCATCAATGGTATTCCTAACTATTATAGAGATAATCCTATTCCTATCTATCAAAATCAATTAGTTAGACTCTATATTTTAAATATGATTGAGTTTGATCCTGTGGCTACCTTTCACATTCATGGCAATATGTTTAAAGTGTATCGTACTGGTAGAACTTTGATTCCTGACGAAGAAACAGACATGATTACAATGGGAACGGCAGAACGTCATATTTTAGAATTTCATTATCAGTATCCTGGAAAATTTATGTTTCATCCTCATCAAGATACTATAGCTGAATATGGATGTTTAGGTAATTTTAATGTTGTTAAAAATTGATTTATATATAATAAAAATAATCAAATAAATGATGTCCTAATATAAGGAGTAAAAATGAGAAAGATAGGTTATTTATCTACCCTTCTAATCGTTCCCTTTGCTGTTACTTTAACCAGTTGTGGTACCTCTTCACAAAACCAAGAAACAGCACAAATATCTCCCACAAAAATTGAAGAAACTGGACATAACCATAGTCATGAAGGTCATGAAGATCATGAATATTTAATTAGTTTAGGATTAATGAAAGGTCATTTGATGGTGGCACAACAATTAATTATGGAAGGAAGCTATGAAGAAGCAGAACCCCATGTTGGCCACCCTGTAGAAGAATTATATGGAGATATTGAAACCCAACTCAGTAAACGCAATGTAACTGATTTTAAAACCACTTTAAATCAGTTTCATGACAGCATCAAAACCAATCCCAAAGCTGATAAGCTTAAAGAACAATACGATGCTTCAATGACAGCTATTGATAAGGCGATCTCAGCTATTCCTCAAGAACAATTACAATCTCCTGAAATGATTTTACCTGTCATCAATGGACTATTAAAAACAGCCAACGCCGAGTATAAAGCAGCGATCGCCGATAATAAATTTGTGGAATTAATTGAATATCAAGACTCTATGGGGTTTGTGGTTTATGCAGATGAAATTTATCAACCAATTGCTAAAACTATGAGTGAAAAATATCCTGAAAAACACGAAATAATTACTAAAACTTTAACCGAACTAAAAACAGCTTGGCCGTCTGTAAATGCACCAGAAACTCCGATTATGTCTCCCGAACAAGTGGATGAGTTAGTAACAAAAATTCAAGAAAGTAGTACACTGTAGTCTAAATTTAGGGCAATCTGTTTCCCTAAGCGAAATAGAGGCAGCTAAGTCTATCAAAAGAATTTTGATTTTGCCCACCTTATCAAGTCATAATAATCAATGATTTAAGCAACTGCCATCTTCTTTATGAGGGGTAGGAGCTAAAGTAAGAAGTGTTCCCTTCATAACCCCATCAATCGCAGCCACAGGGTCTGTTTCTGAGGTAATATAAACAGTAATCCCACGACGACTTAAACGTTCTTGTAGCCCAACACCCGCCTCTCCTGTAATGAGAATACTTTGATCCAAAGGATGGGGTGTGATGTCATCATCATGAAGATCGTGGAATGTGGGCTGAGTTTCTGGGACTTCCATCTTTTCGACTAAGACTGGTTGTACCTCTTGAGTAGCTTCATAAACTAAGAATTTGCGCGCACGACCTGTTTTCCCTGTAATGGTCTCGAAATCATCACTAACAAGGGCAAACTTCATATCAACTTACCTAATTTTAGTGACAGAATCGTAGCATAAATTTTCCATTAACTGGTTCAAAATAACAAAAAATTAATCTCTCCAGGCTATTCAATCTAATCCTGGAGAATGACTCAATGTGAACTACCCCAACTAACCTATCGGTATAGTTAGGGCTTCTGAACTCACAGGGGAATGCCTCAAGACAGACTTGCGCCCACCTTTTGGTCTGACTTCCCCTCCTTCAGCAGCAGTCCTGGTTCCCAAGACCGATATTTGTCTGATGCCTTCTGCTCTAATGTTTTTGGACGCATTTTCGTCTCTATCGTGATGGGTTCCACAACTCGGACAAGTCCACTCTCTAACATCTAATGGCATTTCTGAGATTTGATAAAGACAATTAGAGCAAATTTTAGAAGAAGGAAACCATCTCTCAATCTCAACTAATAAACCGCCTTTTTGTTGTAGTTTATAGTCAAGAAAATTGACAAACATTCCCCATCCGACATCAGAAATAGC
>JASJEA010000030.1 GCA_030064935.1 Crocosphaera sp.
CTCTGCCTAGACTATTTGTACTATTTACTCTAGGGGCAAAATTCATTTTAAAAAGCGATCGCTGATCTCTAAATCCCTCATGGTGAGCCTTTTCCAACTCTTGTCACCCCGTCAAGTTTTTCAGCCTCATCAGGAGCAGCAGAATTGCTAAAAGAAGGCCGACGGCCTTTACGACAATCTCCATAGAGTGTAAACTGACTAATTACTAATAGTTCTGCTTCAATATCTTGTACTGATTTTGTCCATTTACTATCCTGAGATGGATCAGGAAATAATCTTAATTCTAGACATTTACGAGCCATCCAATCAATCTCATTGATGGTATCATCAGCAGCAATACCTACTAATAAATTTAACCCCTTACCGATTTTTCCCACAACTTCCCCATTTACCTTGACTTGAGAAGTTTTAACTCTTTGAAGAACAACACGCATAAGCCATTAACAATTATTGATATTTAATTATTGAGATAACAGAGTATACATCATCTTTTATAAAAAAACTTCCTTCATGGCTTAATATTATTAAGCTCCTAGAGAATTATGACTTCGTTAACTCTTGTTTCTTTCCCATTAACCGATTACCAAGCAAAAGGTTGACTCATGATAGGCTAAAGAAAAGGAATTGATGATAATCATGATGATTTTTTTGCCAATAGTCAACAGTGGTGATAGAAATTAGCGTAACTGAAAAAAAGGGTTCCAAGCCTCCAACTTGAGGGGAAGGTAATTCGCTCATTCTAAATTCTACATTCTGATTGACCTGTATTTAATTGTAATCCTTGTCTGTACCTTGTCTTTAGAAATCTTATGACGACAAACAATGATAAATATAATGGTTTATTTCTCTATGAAGTGATCGTTAACCCTAAGATAGGTAAACCAAGTCAAATTAAAGGTTTATTTCAACGTCGGGGGAAATTTTATTTAAAAGTACCTTATGAAAGGATGAGTCAAGAAATGCAGAGAATCAGCCGTTTAGGAGGAAAAATTGTTAGTATCACCCCTATAGAACTGTTAGATGACTTAATTATTAACCATGAGGTAAAATTGCCTTGGTGGGTAGAACTAGAAACGACTCACCCTCATTGTATTTATTATTTTGGACCATTTGAGAGCTTTACAGAAGCCTATAATTGTCAAGGAGGTTATGTTGAAGACTTAGAAGAAGAAGGAGCGCGAGGTATTATCGTTAATATAAAACAATGTCAGCCCTTGGTTTTGACCCAAGAATTAGAAGACGAGCCTTTAAACCTATCAAAATATTGGGAGTAATTAAATAGTGGATGCACTGACTTTTTTTCGCAACAGTTCAGGGAAATGGCGATCGCAACGAACCACCCATCATTTAGCCTTCAGACGCGCTGAAATTGGCGATTCCGAAATTTATGTTGAAGCTTTAGAAGCTGACAATCCCAAAATCATCGAAATTTGTCAAATGCACGAAGTTGATCCATCTTCTACCATCGGCGGTGCATTTGTCAGTTGGGATGGCTCAATGGCCTGGGATAAAGAGGATGAAAACCACACAGGCAATACTATTTTTGCCCTCATTCCTGAACAAGATAACCCCAGAGAAGGAATATTACTAAGAGAGAGGGGCTATGCTGAAATTGTTCCTATTGCTGGGCACTATCATCTTGATGAAGATGACGCACTGGTACTGATTACAGAATATGACACCATGAGTACCATTGAACGATTTTGGTTTGTTAATCCCAATTTACGTTTAAGGACAAGTACAGTACAAAGGTTTGGGGGGTTCAATACTGCTACTTTTTGTGCAGAGATGCGTCAAGAAGATGAGTCTCAAACCCCCAATCAAAAGCCTTCCAATGTTACATCTTTGAATACAGGATACTCCATTACCGGTTGGTAAAAGAGGGCACAGGGAATGGAGAATGTAGAATTAACTTTTCTGCTCATTCTACATTCTTCCTTCTAAATTTCCTCAACTATGACTAACTGAGGTACTAAACTGCCCAAAGATTTCGCGGAACTCCTCATAACTGAGTTCATTATCTCCGCTAGTATCAGCTAACTTGAGCATTTCCTCAATGTCACTGTCTGATAATCCTGTATCAATGTCTCGCAAACATAAGCGTAACTCTTCAAGACTAATATTACCAGAACCATCCATATCAAAGAAGCGGAAGCGTTGTCGCATGGCATCTTCTGGGGGTTCACTTAGGGTACTATGGATCAGGTTTGTAAACTCCGCAAAGGTGATGCTATCACTATTGACACGCCCAGTCATCATATCCATGACTTCTTGTAGTCTATCGGGGGAATAAGAACGACCTACAGCCCTTAATAAAGCGTGCAACTCTACCACAGAAAGGGAATTATTACCATCCTTATCAAACTTCTTGAACGTTTGTTCATAGAACATCATTTGGGATGGATCAATGGGAACAAGATTACAAGCAACTCCTTCTTTTCCTTGAGCTATGGCATCTAAGTGTTCAATAGCACTTAAAGTGTAGGACATAGTTTGCCACAACTGATGGGGGTTGGAATGGGTAAGAATCTCTTTTTCTTCTTCTGGGGTAATGGAATATTCTTCCCTGATCCCTTTAATAAGTTCTAATTCTCGATCAGACAACTTACTGAGCACTTGCTCAAAAGACTCGATACTCTTTTCCCCTGTCATAATATCGTAGAGGTCCAAAATAATCCCTTGGTGAGGATGATCTTTAGACGACTCCGTAATGGTGTCGAGAAGTGCTTGACGATAGCTTTCTTGACGTAACCAGTCTTCATGGTTTTTGTGATATTTAGTCTCAAGAATGCTGGGATTTTCTACCTCTAATTCTGTCAAGACTAAATCATGTTCCTGATCACTAATATCTAGTTCTAAGCGAACTTGACGCAAGGATTCGAGACTGTTTTGAACATCGACATAACCTTCTCCAAGGGTTTCTTTGACAATACCCTTATAAGCTTGGATACGTTTCTCTTTATCAAACCCTGGTAAGATTTTCGCTAAGACATAAACCTCATCTGCGTGAAGATCATCGAGGGATCGGCCTTCTAAAAACTGTTCAACATTAAGCTTAAGTTTACTGAGTTGTTTGCGTAAGCGATTGGCCAAACTTTCTCGTTGATAAAGATAAGGATTTCTCGGCCAAGTCCGATATATCCAAATTCCGCTACAAACCGCCATTAAGACTGGGAACAGGTATTGTAATTGTAACGGTAACATTCTGACAAAGTTACGACCGCCAAAGATGAAGAAGAAATTAAAAATCACGAATGTGCCTAAAGCGAACATTCGATGACGAACCACTTCATTATTGACCAATTTATGGCGGCGTAAAAGATAACCTTTGTAACGTTTTTCGAGAAAACGTCCTAACCAATAACCGGCTAAACCAAATAAACCAATGGTTAAGGGAACAGCTATTAATTTAGGAATGGGAATAGCTTGACCAAAAAAGAAAAATCCTGGGTTGAAAAGGTTAGCTAATTGATTTTCTTCATGGGCCCAAGAGCCTGACATATAATATTCCCAATTACCTGCATAGAGGTAATAGTAAACAAAATAGCCAATGGTTAAACCAAAATAACCATAGTGTAACCATTGTTGTTCTGGTTTGGTCACATTATCCCAATAGGTGCGTTCGGCATCGATATCCATACAAGGAGTATTACAAGCCACACAAGCACTCTTTTCTTTCCCTTCTGGGGTAATAGTCCGACACATGGACTGAGTAATTAACTGGCGATCGCCTTCGTGAGCGGTACTATTGAGAAGTCCTCTGGGTTCTCCGTAAATTTTCTGCACCGGGGCCATGGGACAAAAATATTGACACCAAGACTTACCCCCAAACAAATAACCTACTAACATTGAGGCCAAAATAGTTCCTGTTAAAAACAATCCTAAAACCAAACGATTTGAATTGACAAACAGGATACGGCTACTAATTCCCACATAGAATAACCCTAATTGAAGATATAAGTGGTTCCGCCCTAACCAAGAATTTTTATCGACTTTAACCAACTCTAAACGAGTTTTCCCTGTTTTCTTGTCTACCTTTTTACGGTGTCTTTGCCAACCCATAGCGCGAGGTATTTGGGACAAGAATGATAAGGGGCAAATACGTCGCCATAACTCATGACCTCCTACCATTAATATAAATACCCCTGCGGGGACGATCATGCCCCAAAAGAAGGCTGCCCCCATAGCAAAGGGTTTTTCTTCTAAACATTGCCCTTGTACCATTACACAGTCAAACTGAGTTATTTTATCAATGGTAAAGGGACTCCAAGTGGTTTCTGGTTGGGTCAACCAAGGGGAAATGGGGTCATAAAACAAAGAAGCAATAATGAATAGCCAACCGAGGGCTAATAGCCACCTTACTCGGTGCATATATTTTTCGGGAATTTTTGCAAACATAGGCAATACCTTTTAACTTTGAAAATAATTAGGGAGGAACTCTTTATATACACATTAGGGTTCCCTAGGGAAAACAGCTTCCTAAACCACTAAATCGCCTCAATCTCTATCTTTTAAGGTTTTTAGCTTATTTTTGAGTTGGAGCAAGTACGCTGACACCCCCGGCAACTATCACAATTTGATGAAAGTTACTGTTATCACTGTGTTGATTAACCATAGGTTCTTGTTGCTGTTTGGGTTGGTCTAAGAAAATTTAGGAAAACAAATACTCAAACAAAATCGATGCATCTTTATTGTCAAAATAAGGAGGCATTAGGCATTAATAATTTTGCTGAGGTGATATAGCGTTTCTAACCCTGATGAGATACACTTGTGTCTTGTCCCTCGAACTCCGAACTCCGAACTCCGAACGCCTAAAACTAAAAAATTCTGCACCTCACAAGTCTGAGAATTGCTATATTTCGGTTAGGGTTGAACTTGTTAACATTGTACTCATTTATAAGCCTAAATTACCCAGAAAAAATTTTACGTATATATGAATACAGTTTAGTCAACCTCTTTTTCATGAAATTTAATAAAAATTTAATCTAAAAATTATTCAAGATTTATAGAAATTAGGTTTTTGTTCTTGTGTTATTTATAACTACTTACCTGCTCCTGGACCTCCTCCTTGAAACTCTCCATAAGAGGTACGAGTCGTAGAATTATAAATCCAAACTCTATCACTATTATATCCGCCGGATAAATTAGTTCCATAACGAGGGGAATAATTAGGTTGTTTTTCTTGACCTAAAATAAACGCTGATTTTTGACGAAACCCGTCATAAATGGCAAAAGCCGCTATCATTATGGCTAACAAAGAAAAGACTCTACTTAACATTAATAACTCCTTTAATTTGTAGAAATTTCTACTACTTTAACTTGGCCACGAGTACGCACTCCTTCTGTCACTTTTAATGTAGTTTTATCCACTGGTGCATCGGGAGTAACATTAACATGAAAACCATAATTATTTCTTTCATTGAGTAAGAAAAAGTATTGGACTTTTCCTTTTGCTTCTTCAACATAACCACTTTCAGTCTTTTTAAAGTTCATATCCATCCATTCTGATGTTTTATAGATTTGTTCTCCATAGGAATTATTAATCACTAACGTCACCATAGATTGTTTAAGAAAGGTTGTTTCATCAGAGAGCACATTCACATCAACTCTCACCAATTTATTAGCCCCTCCAACCGTTTCTCTAGCAGTGGGATCGCTATCTTCAACGGTTTTAGTGATTACTCTTTTTCCAATATTTGGAACAGAAAGAATTCCTAATAAACTTAATATTAAAGAACCAAATAAACCTGGCCATAAATGACGGGTATCAATGACACCATTTTGAACATTAACTCGAAAGGTAATGAGATCAGAAATTTCTTGGTTTCTAGCACCATACCCCAAGACATTTAACACTAAAGTTACCTTTCTTTCCTCGTTTACCTTAATATCCATCCCTCCTTGTAAGTCTTGTTCTGACCAAGTTCCTCTTTCTCCATCTTCCTGCCAAGTTCCTGACTCTCTCCATGCTTCTTTAATAGTAGAACCCAATAAATTTCCTTGTTCATCTAATAATTGAATTTCGTATGTCACCCAGCGATTCGTGGGAATAAATGCTTTAACATCGACTCTTAATGCGCCGACTAAGTGAGGTTTTAGGGTAAATTCTTTAATAATTTCTGGGTTTTCAGAACCAACCTTGATCTGTTTGTTAATGAGGTTTTCCCCCAACAAGGGAGAAAAGATTAAAGTTAACAATACGCTCAATGGGCTGACTAAACCAATATAGGCTAACTTGGCGATGAAGCGATTAGTATCATAATCTTTGATATTGACCGACATAAGATGACAATTACGAGGATGTACTCAATTTTAACAAAGGATAATGGTTCTGGCCCAACCAACCTAAAATTTAATCAATGATCTCAATTAAATTAACTTCTCCATCGTAAAACTCTCGCTTCAACTGGATTTTCAAAAGGTCGTTTTTCGGATTGTGCCCTTTGATATTCTTGTTTCAGACGAAAGTACCATTTTGCTTGGGTATCCGCGTCATCAATTAGCATTAAAGGAGGATTATAGGCTAACCCTTCTTGTTGTTGAATGACCACATCCCGATCCTGTGCCAAGAATTTACGGGTTAATAAACTTAATAGGGGCTTAAATGCTCCCATCCAAGGAATTGTCCAATAAATGCTCTGAAATGCTATACACTCGGTTTCATCAATGGGAGTAATGGTAGTTAAAAGACAAGCAGAATAGCGATCGCCTCTCAATATTTCTGTCCGTACACTGGGCAATTCAAAAACAATCTCAATAGAAACTTTATTGCCTAAAATCTTATAAGGACGCGCACTGACTGGCATATCGTAGGGAACCAGACGAAAACCCTGGTGTACGGGTTCATATTTTTTTTCTTTAACCCTAAATTTACGAGGACCACTACGCCACCACCAGGAACTATGGATATAGGGGCCATGAGCCGGGTCCATCAACCCGATAATAGCATGGTCGATATGACAAGCAAAATGGATGGTTTCAGAAATTCCTGGAGTTACTTTGCCAAAGTCAGGAATGGTGGGAACAGGGGGAACTGTCTGCAAATCTAGTTCTTTTTTACTATCTTCAGCAAAATAAACCCAAATATTGCCTTGTACTTCTCGACAGGGGTAAGTGGGAACTCGAATGCGACTAATATCTAAATCATCATATTCGGTTAAGGATGGTATCTCACTACAACGCCCGTTTTCAGTGCTAAATTTCCAGCCATGATAACGACAACAGACATCTTTGCCTTCCATCCATCCATATTGCAGAGGAATGCCTCGGTGGGGGCAAATATCGCGCAGAGCAAACACTTCCCCATCTTTGCTTCGTCCTACTAAAACTGGTTCACCAAGCATTTTTTTATGCACCATTTTACCGGGTTTGAGTTCGTTCCCAGGTAAGGCAACATACCAACAGTTACGTAATAGGGTGGTCATGGCGCAGTCTCCCTCCTTTCAGTGCTGTTGACGCAATGGCTTGGTCTTTTGTGCCAGTCAACAGAGTTTGATCGCATTTTATACTAACATTTTCGGAGTTGGACTTTGAGTCAGGCATTACAAAAATTTTAACCACCAGAATTTATGTTTTGATTTATAGTTATTAAGCCAATAACACAGAGGATAGAGGATAACTAATATCAGAATCCATATTACATAGACATGGTGTAAGTCATAACCATAATTTTCAGGGCTCATATCTGATCTGAAATAGGGTATGGTTACCGCTTGATAACCATATTTAGGGAAAGCAAATAAAATGGCAGCCAGATGAATTACCCATAAATGTAGAATATAAAAAAATAAAGGTACTCTCCCTAAAATTCCTAGGGGATAAAAAATAGGTAATGGATAACGTTCCAATAAATAAAGGAATCCGAAGGCTATTGCTAAAGTAATTAATAAATAAAGCAAGGAGGGAGGATATTTATAACAATTCATAAAAGACAAGAGGGTTTTTAAAACAGTAGATTTTTTTGACCAAGGATAGGGATCTCCATAAATATTTAGGCTCCTTAAAACTATAAATCCAATCAATAAACTTAAGGTCAATTTTCTTAACAATTTCAATCTTCTTTCTTTTTCCCAGGCAAAAACTTGTCCAAATACATAGCCAACTGACATCACTCCCACCCAAGGAATGAGAGGATATACAATATAAAGTTTAATATCTCCTGAAATTTCAAATAACTGTCTTTGGTGAAGAAATGACCATAAGAAATTGAAATTTCCTAATACTTCTGCTTGAATCCCATCTAATAAATTATGTCCCACAATTAAAACAATTCCTAGAATGGCAACTATTCTCATAGGAAACTGAATAATTAAAGCTAAAATAATCATTGACCAACCAATTACCCAGATGACTCCTGCTGTCAGAAAAGTTGGATCAAATAACCAAGCAAAGTTAATAATAGTTAATTCTAAAAAAATGAGCCACAAACCTCGCATCACTAGAAAAGAACTAAGCTTTCTTTTATTGTTAATACGTTGTAAGTAAAGATAAATTGATACTCCTGCCAAAAAAATAAAGGCAGTTGCACACAAATGGGTTATCCATCTTGTCATAAATAAAGGCAAATTTGATTGCTCAATATCTAGAGGAGCAAACTTAACATTAGAGAAGAAATGTCTAGTATGATCTAAAGTCATTAAGATCATTACTAAACCTCTCAAAATATCGATGGATATAATTCTTTTAATCATTACAATTTAGCTATTTTCTCTATGAACAAAAAACAGTGGTAATCGCTAACTAATAAAATCCTTTCATGTCTTTTAGTATAAGGACTATATTCCCTTAACTCCCTCTCTAAAAACAATTTTCTGGAATTCATAAAAAGTCATAATTATTAAAAAAAATTATATAAATGTAACACTTTTTTATTGACTTGATCAAACTCAGTTTGATACAGTTACTACCAGTAAAAATAATCTTAATTTTTACTGAACCTTTGTTGTTTCTTTTAAGGAAATTAAGAAAATGGCACTAACACCAGACGTTTCCCAACAACTTGAACTCATTGTCCAACAATTTAAAGAGTCTCCATACTTTAGTCCTAATGATATTTTCGATGTAGCTTTTGGCCATGGAATGGCTCCTTTACAACGAGCTTGTATGATGGATGATGGAGGAATAGATGGGATGGAAGCATCACTTCTGAATTGGTATTCGACTGTTTATCTCGATAAATTTTATAGTGATCCATCTTTTGCTAACGATGTTTTAAATAAAATGGTAGAGTTAGGTGTCTTATAATTTTAAATGATTGGAAGTAGCCCAAAGTTGCAAATTTTTTTTGATAGAATAATGTTTTTGTAACAATGGGATACTTCTTTTATCACTTACTTTTGGGATCAAAAGCATCTCGTAAACCATCCCCAATATAGTTGATACTTAAAACAGTTAGAAAGATTGCTAAGCCGGGAAAAAAAGCAGTATGGGGTGCAGTTGTCAAATAATCTTTTGCTTGAAATAACATCTGTCCCCAGGTGGGAACATCAGGAGGAAAACCTAAACCTAAAAAACTTAAAGTTGACTCAGTAATAATTGCATTACCAACCCCTAAAGTCGCTGCAACAATAATAATACTCAAAATATTGGGTAAAATATGCACTACAATGATTCGGTTAGGATTAGAGCCTAATGAAATTGCTGCTTTAACAAACTCCATTTCTTTTAATTTTAAAACACTCCCTCTTACTAATCTAGCAACAGACATCCAGTTAAGTCCACCAATAACAATAATTACTAAGATGAAAATGCCTAATTCGGGTCCTACAATATTTTTAATCGGTTCTCGAAATAAATAAATAACTAATAATAATAAAGGAAGTTGAGGCAAGGCTAAAAATAAATCTGTTAACCCCATCAATAAACTATCAATGACTCCTCCATAAAATCCAGCGATCGCTCCAATAGTTGTTCCTAAAAAAATAGCAACCAACATGGCTAAAACACCGACACTTAAGGATATTTTTCCCCCAAATAAAATCCTTGCGAATATATCTTGTCCCAGAGAATTTGTACCAAAGGGATGTTCTAAACTCGGCAAATTACTAGCTTGAGAAAAATCAATATCATCTATGGGTACTTGATATATCAAAGGTCCGAAAATAACCGCTAAAATAACTATTGTTAGGGTCAAAATTCCTAGAATAGATAAGGGATCTCTCAATACTTTTCTACCAATATATTCCCATTGCTGTTTATTCATATTATTTAGTAATAATCAAGTAATTGTAATATTTATTCAAGAATAAGTGTCAGCTTACCTCCCCATTTAAAGTTTAATCTTTCTTGTGCATTTCCTCCATTAACAGCAATTTCTACCCAACCATGACTACCGATTAATGATATCATTTCTCCTGGGGCAACATCTCCATAAGTGAGACCAGATTTTATTCTATTATTATGAACTATAATTGACCACTTTTTATCCTTTACTTGAGGAGACGGAATATTAGTGATTAAGTTGCCAAACTGATCAATATATTGAACAAAACCTTGTATTTTATCTCCTCTGATTTCTGGGAATTCTAAAGATAGCTTAACCAAACTATCAATATCAATTGACTCTCCTAATGCCTCTAAAGAAACTCCAGAAGATAAATGAGCAGCCACGGGGGCAAAAATATCTCGACCATGAAAAGTAAAACTAACGTCATCAACTTGCCAATAATTTCTATTAGTTAAAGATACCGCAGCAAGAGGAGGATCTTGATTGAAAATACCACTAAATACACCATTATCAGGTCCCACTAAATACCCTTGGGAACACTTAATAGCAATGCCCCGTCTTTGAGTTCCAACCCCTGGATCAACTACGGCCAAAAACACCGTATCTTGAGGAAAATAGGAATAGGCATTCATTAAACAAAATCGCCCTGCCCAAATATTCTGAGGGGGAATTTTGTGAGTAATGTCAATAATATTACTATGGGGATTTATTGAAGTTATAACCCCCTTCATGATACCAACATAACCGTCTTGAAGACCAAAATCTGTTAATACTGCGATCGCCCTTGTAATTGATTTGTTTGTCATGACCTTATAACAATTTGTAACAACTTTTAGTCACCGTTGACAAGATGCTATGTTAAGAATAGCTATTACCACAGAATCTAATAAAAGGATGTTTACCATGAACAAAAAAAGTCAAGAAATCATCACACAAGCAGTAAAAACCCATCGAGAAAGCTTGCGCAAAAGTTTACAGCATCGTTTAGAAGTTGCTAGGGCTTGCAATAATGATTATTTAGTACGTCAACTTGAAGCAGAAGCAGCCTATTTACACCTTTAAACTTTTGAATAATTATTGAAGAGAGGTTAAGAGAGAAGCACGATGAAATAGGGTTCAAAAATAAACGCACTATAGTCAGCATATTCATTGATTCCTAGAAAATTGAACCAAATTTCAGTAGCAAACCAAAGTGTTATTGTTATTAGAAATTTTTTCCATCGGATATTCATCAGGTTCCTACCTCCTAAGAACAGTAATCAAGTTTATTTTGCTCATGAACTAGAGCAAAATTTTCTTTTTAGTAATGATTATGCTGACCGAAAACAAGGGTTCCAATCCTCCTCTTTTAAGGGTATGAAAAGCGGTCGAGGGATGGCGAGGAAACCTCGCCATATCCAATGGACCAAGAGAAAAAGAATTTGCCTTGTTTCAAGCCTCCAACTTGAGGTGGATGTAATTCTAAATTCTACATTCTGATTGACCAACTTTAGAGACTACAATGGGAAAAAATCAGATATTTTTTGGGTTAGATAATGAGCGGAAAGTCTAAAAAAGTCTGATTTTATAGGGTAAAGATTTTTTGCTATTATCTGGTAGATTTTCTTTGCTATTATGAGAAGTGTCGATTCATTCAGGAAATTGAAATATGAGCCAAAAACGAAGACAAAGCCGAGATTTAAAAGAGCGTCGTAAAGAAGCAAAAGAATTACGTCAAGATACTTCTCAAGAAGCTTTCAATGAATTTATAACAGAAGCTCCCGAAAACAATGGAGATCGACAACGTTTCCAAAATGACCCGATAAATGTTAACGATCGTAAGGTTAACTTTTTTGGGTTTGGTTCTTATACAAAAGCCCTAAAACACAATGAGATTGGTTTAGTTGAACCTGAATCATTTCAATCCCTTTTAAAGGCTATTTCTGAAGGAACTCAAGAGGGTTTTGAAGAGATTATTTTAGGGGGGGGAGTGCGAAAACAGGTAAACCCTCTCAATGCCTACTCATTTCAACTGATTGGCAATGACTCCCAAGGTGCGCGGATGGCACCTGCCCCTGCTTTTGACAGTAGTAACATTGCTGTTGATATGGTGGAACGGTACTGGATGGCGTTATGTCGAGATGTACGTTTTGACCAATATGAAAACAGTCCCTTAATTGAGGAAGCTTGCGAGGATCTAAATAACATCGGATTTTTTGATCAATTTGGGTTTAAGGTAACCCCGCAAACTATTTTCCGCGGCCCTTATGAAGGGTGCGATGTCGGTCCCCACGTTTCTCAATTTTTACTGAAAGACTTCAATTTTGGTAATCAACCCATTCGTCAAATGTCTCTCTATCCAAGAGAGGGACTCGATTATATGACTGATTTCGAGACTTGGAACTTAGTTAACAATGGGGATATCGATCCTACTGGTTTCGATATTCTCGATGGAACACGCTATATCAGCACCTTACGAGATGCTGGTCAATGGGTTCATGTGGATTTTCCCCATCAATCCGGTCTTTGGGCCACAATTATCTTATTAGGGGAAATGGCAGCTATTTCTCAGGCCAGCCCCTACACAGGAGCTATTCAAAAATCGGTGGCTTTTGGAAGTCTCGGCGGACCGGATATCACTGTTAATAGTGCCTTAGCAGCCGTTTATGGCCTGAAACACGCTTGGTTCCAAAAGTGGGGTGTGCATCTGCGTTTACGTCCGGAAGTGTATGCACAACGCCTAGAGTTATTCCGACGGGAGATTTTAGGTAAGCCTTTTGATGGTACTTTCAAGAAATTATTTGGGGACGCAACAGAGGTATTACAGAAAACTAAGGTACTCGATCGCATCTATGAACACAATCTCCTACAAAATACCAAGTTTTCCAGGGGAGACAGAAAGGGCACTTGGTTACTACCGATGGGCTTCCCTGAAGGCTCCCCGGCTCATCCTGCCTATCCAGGGGGACACTCTGTCTTCATTGCAGCCGGTGCAACCATTGCTAAGGCGTTTTTTGAAGATGGTCCCATTTCTAGTCCTGTGGTTCCCACGGCCGATGGTCAGGGTTTGGCTGCCTATACAGGGGGTGAAACGTTAACGGTTCACGGAGAACTCAATAAACTCATCGCCAATATTACCCTTTTCCGAGATGGTGCAGGGATGCACTGGCGCACCGATGGAACGACCTCAGGATCTTCGGGAACCACTGTTGCTACTGGTGGCAACCTTTTAGGAGAAAAGATGGCCATTAGTATGTTACGGGATATTAAAGAGACTTACCGTGAAGAAGTAGGGACGTTTCGTTTTAAAGGGATTACTGGAGAGCTCAGAGAAATCTAGTTCACCTTTAGCCTTTGTCCAAGCAACTTGCAACACCAACCCAACTAATTAACCTTAAAGGGCTTGAAGTCACTGTTGAATTCTATTTCCTGTTCCCTAACCTCATCATCACAGAATTGGACTTTAGATAAAAAATATTTGCTGCCGTAAATTCTGAGAAACTAGCCAAAAAATAGCCGCCTTTCATTGACCTCAGACTGACCTCGTTTTTAGCTTAAATCTCGAAAGAAGCCCCACGCCGTAAACACTACGAGAAAAACTACGTTTCGGCGTGGGATGAATTTCGAGCCATAAATTATAGCAATCGCCAGGGCGATTGCTATATCTATCAAAAAGCAAAAGAACTAGAATACAATCTTCTAGCTCTTGAAATAATTCCTGATCATGTTGATTTATTTATCGAAAATAGTTGGGTCTAAAACCCCGCCTTTTAAGGCGCATAGTTTTTGGAAGCGGAGTATATCTCTTGGTGCGCGTTCCCTTGGCGATTAAAAATCGCCGGGATCGCACCGCAATCTCTGTTTCTTTCAACAACTTCTGACTTCTGACTTCTGACTTCTGACTTCGTTAATAGTTGTCCTCCGACACTTGCCCCCCGGCAAATCATTTTAGAATTACACGAGGATTTAAGCCTCGCCTCAAAAACGTTTCGCTTTAAAAAGCCAGGTTTTAGACCAGAGCAGCTTATTATGGTAGAGGTATATTCTTTCTCCCCCTGCCTCCTCTGCTTCCCCTGCTCCCTCTGCCTTCTTAATATGATTATCTACTTTCTAAAGCGGATTTGGTATTAGACCCTATTATCTCGATAATCGAAAGATTTAATTGGGGTAGTTCACGTCAGAACTTGTGTGCGTGCAGCACCTCCATCACGTCACAAATATAGGCTATGCCGGAATAATCATCGAAAAACTTCGCTGCAACTTCATCTGAAATCTTCACAGCCATATCCCGATTTGGGGTGAGTACCTCCAACTTAATATTCGAGTAGGTTTGGGAAACGGTGGGGCCTCCTGACGAGCGAACATTGCGACTGCCTTTACCGCCTGCGTCAACCACAGTGTAACCGGTTGCCCCGGCTTCATCGATGATTTTGGCGATCTTTTTCAGCAACAACTTTTCCGTAACGATGACGAGCTTGGTGGCTTGCTGAGTCATGTTGTTTACCTCTGGATATGTGTATTGATCAAACTAAATAGAAACTTAGAAAAACTGCTTGACTTGGTGGTATGAGGCTGATCTAGCCGATGGCTTGATCCCTGGGACAGGAGAATCTCAACCGGTCTGGGCTCAGTTCCCCATTAGTGCTTGGGCAAGGCCGATGAAGATTGGTATTCCCAAGGCAAGAGCAACAGGCGTACCGACGGCTGTGGACGATCCGATGTAGGCGGAGGGGTTAGCAGACGCGATACCAGCCCTTAAAGTAGGGGGCCCAGAAATATCTGAACTGGAAGCGGCGATGACAGCCATGATAACGCAGCCGCCAAGGCTGAATCCAGTGATAAAGTGGGCAATCATGCCGAAACCGAAGGCAATAAACCCATGTAACAATGGTGCAATAAAGGCATATATAGCATACCATTGGCCTACCTTGCGTAGTTCACCGATCCTCGCAGCTGCCTCCATACCCATTACCAACATCAGTATGGAAAGCAGCCCGCGG
This sequence comes from Crocosphaera sp., assembly GCA_030064935.1. GTDB lineage: Bacteria > Cyanobacteriota > Cyanobacteriia > Cyanobacteriales > Microcystaceae > Crocosphaera. The sequence goes on from JASJEA010000030.1 coordinate 15,205, forward strand.
AACAGGGGATTAAAGAAGCTCTCATAGACACTTTCTGGTCGGGTTAATACACCTAGAGCAAGGCCGAGCATCAGTGCTGAGAGGGCCGAACCCTGGAGGCTTTCCTTAATAATGGGCCATATTTTGACTCGCTCGACTTCCTGCTTGGGATACCCGTGTGCCGTAATGCTCTGCTGGCCGTAATACTCCTGCTCTCCGTAAAACTCCTGCTTGCTACGATACTCATCTTCGGCAATGCGCTGTTTCTCCTTGGTAGTGTAAAGGCTGGCCAAGACGATTGCAGCCACGAGCGCAGGAATGTCCATAAAGGGATAGAGTGCCGCAGCCCAGGGTTCGTATTGAATACCTTCGGTTTCCAGGAGTGTCAGGGCTGCAGCGAGGGTAGAGCCACTCACAGCACCGAATAAACCTGCAGTCGCAATGGCATCGACTACTCTGACTTTAGGCATCTTCGCCAATGTGTAGCGACCAATGAATACGATCACGATACCTGTTATCACTGCGAACAGTGCGGGCAAAAGCATCTCCATCAGATTGGCATTGCGGATAGCAATACCGCCGCTTAGGCCGACTTTTATGAGTAGCATGAAGACAATAAATTTATAGATCGCATCTGGAATTTGCAGTCGGCTATTGACGGCTGCAACTACCATCCCACCAATCAAAAAGCCGAGGGTTGGGGACTGTAACTTCCCCAGGAAGAGCGTCCAAAAATCCGATAAAAAATCCATGTTGTAATTCCTCTTTAGTCAGATATATAGGGATTTAAAAGCACAGAGATAGACTTATGTGAATCATCATCCTCTTTCTCATTGATATAAATCTATCTCATTAAGTGCAAAAAAGCTAACCAAATTCCTAAAATTTGAAATGTATTATTTTATCCGATTGATAATTTTTGCTTATAATCTAAGCCTGATTCATATTTAATAGTGATAAATAGTCAATCTATACCAAACGGGATCAACTGGCACAGGAGTTTCCCATTGAAAAAAGAGACAGAATATGAAAGCGATTGTCAATCAGAATGAGCGAATTACCTCCACCTCAAGCTGGAGGCTTGAAACAAGGAAAATTCTTTTTCTCTTGGTCGATTGGATATGGCGAGGTTTCCTCGCCATCCCTCCGCCGCTTTTCATACCATTGAAAGAGGAGGCTTGGAACCCTTTTTTCGGTCAAGGCGATCGCCAAAGAAGAAAATTGACAAAAGAAACCTTTGATCTTTATTGAGCTATCATTAGTCAGGAAAGCATCAAAAAGCCATCAAAAGAATTAAAAAAACTTGTCTTTTTTCTGTCGCACCCTATCAATATATTTGGTTAATAATGATAACGATTTTTATGCCAACGAGAAAAAAACTGTACACTCATAATATAAGCAACAATTGAGGACAATAAACCCACCAGGAAACAACCAACAAATAGAGTAATCAAAAACACTAAACCTGATGCTTTTAACTCTGACCAAGATTGCCAGTCATCCGGAAGACTAACTGGGGTTTCTTGACTACCCAATCCTAACAACAGTTCTCCCATCTTATAATTAAAGGCGAAAATCGGAACATAAGTTAATGGATTACTGATCCAAGTTCCAGCAGCAGCAGCCAGTTTATGCCCTCGAAAAATAACTGCTAATAATACGCCGATTATAGTTTGTAGTCCAAATAAGGGGAAACATCCTGCAAAGACTCCACAGGCTAACCCCCGTGAAATATAACCGGGTGTTCCTCGCAACCGCAAAAACCGCAGATAGAAATAACGCCACGATCGCCTGATGCGAGAACGATGACGTTTAGCCTTAATGGGCTTAGAGGGTTTTTTGTCCTGGAAAATCACAGAAGAAGGCGATGGCTCAGAAGACATTGTCTCAAAAGTAAGCAGATTTACTCTCTTTTTATCCTATCAATGTTTTTTATCATCAATCATAGACTTTTTATTTAGAAACAATTGGTTTAATTCCAGCCTGATCTAAAATTTCAGGGATTAGATCCTCGCGTTTGACTGCCATCATGTGAACCCCTTGACAGAGTTGTTGAGCAAGTTTGACTTGTTCGGCGGCAATTTTAACCCCTTCTTTTAAGGGTTCTTCTGCCTCAGCTAAGCGTTTAATGATACTCTCTGGAATCTCAACCCCCGGCACATTCTTGTTGATAAATTTGGCATTTTTGGCAGACTTTAAGAGGAAAATTCCTGCTAAAACAGGTTTATCGGTGTTGGCTGCAATTTGGTGCATAAACTTATCTAATCTGTCAAAATCGGTAATCAATTGACTTTGAAAAAATTGCGCCCCTGCAGCCAGTTTCCGTTCAAATCTTTTTTGTAACCCGGACCAACTCCCACACTGGGGATCGACGGCTGCCCCGGCAAACAAGTCTAAGGGTTCATCTGGTAAGGGTTTATCGTTAAAATCAACCCCTCGATTGAGTTTATCAATCACCTGTAGCAGTCTCACTGATTCTAGCTGAAATACGGCTTTTGCTTGCTGATGATCTCCTGCTTTGACGGGATCACCGGTGAGGGCTAAAACATTACGTAATCCTAACCCATAAGCCCCCATTAAGTCTGCTTGTAAACCAATAATATTACGATCGCGGCAAGTCATTTGAGGGATAGGTTCAATGCCATACTGTAAGAGTAAGGCCGAAGCCGCAATGGAAGACATCCGCAATACGGCACGGCTACCATCGGTTACATTAACCCCATGTACCCTACCTTTGAGCTTTTGAGCCATTTCTAACATTCGAGCGGGGTTGCCTCCTTTGGGGGGCGTAACTTCTGCGGTGATTAAAAATTCTTTGTTTTGGGCGGCTTGACGAAAATGGTTAATCATAGTTAGGTTTCTTATGGGTAATTATTTAGAAAGGGTTAAGTAGCCTAAGGCTTGTTGCACTCTTTTCAGGGTATCATTGGCAACGGTTTCAGCTTTTTCTTTACCGTCTCGTAATACTGAGTCTAAATAGTCTTTATTATCCATAATTTCTTGATATTTTTCTTGAACCGGTTTTAGGGCTTCAATGGTTGTTTCTGTGAGTAAGGGTTTGAATTGTCCCCATCCCATTTCTTGACATTCTTGGCTGACTTCTTGTTTGGTTTTACCTGATAATAACGTATATAATCCCAATAAATTGTTACATTCAGGACGCTCTTTATTATCAAATTCTAAGCCTTTGATGGGATCAGTTTTACACTTTTTAATTTTCTTTTTAATCACGTCAGGAGCATCTAATAAGTTAATCCGACTGAGATCCGATGGGTCTGATTTTGACATTTTACGGGTTCCGTCGCTTAAACTCATGACTCTGGCCCCTTGTTTACGAATTAGGGGTTCAGGTATTTTTAAAACAGGGTTTTCTTTGGTGGCAAATTTATCGTTAAACCGAATGGCAATGTCTCTGGTTAATTCTAAATGTTGTTTTTGATCCTCTCCAACGGGTACTTGATCCGCATCGTATAATAAGATATCTGCGGCCATTAATACGGGATAATCTAATAGTCCAACGCTAACATTTTCTCCTTGTTTAACCGCTTTTTCTTTGAACTGAATCATTCTTTCTAACCAGTTTAACGGGGTGATACAATTTAAGAGCCAAGCGAGTTCACTATGTGCCTTTACATGGGATTGAACAAAAATGGTAGCGTGGTTTAAGTCGATACCACAGGCTAAATAAAGGGCTGCTATGTTATAAGTATCCTGGGCTAAGGTTTTGGGGTTGTGAGGAACAGTAATAGCGTGGAGATCAACAACGCAGAAGAAGTTATCATAATTATCTTGTCCATCTACCCAGGTACGGATTGCCCCTAGATAGTTTCCTAAGTGAAGATTGCCAGTGGGTTGTACCCCCGATAATACCCTTTGTTTACCCATTCTACTACTTTTTACTAACTGTTATTATTTCTTTACAATTATCCCTGATTGTGGCAATTCTGTAAATGGAGAATGGGGAATGGGGAATGGAGAATGCAGAATTGAGAATTGAGAATCTGTTTGTAATAATTTTAAAATTTACTATTGTTAATTATTAGAAAACATTAGATGAACAATAATAGATATTAACTCTAAAAAGTTGCTCATTGATTTGCTAATTTCTCAACTCTAAATTTTCTCCACTGGTTTATTTATTCATAATCTGAGTACACTCTTTTCCCATCTCCAGGTAAAATATTTAAGGCTCTGGGATTAATTTTTTCACCAACGGTAACTTCTAAGGTTTCACCCCAAAACTCAATAGATACCACCTTTCCATTATCACTTTCATAATCATAATATTTACATTTTTGCGCTTTCCTTCTCACAATATTCCCTTCACGACTCATATTCGCCTTACCAGAGTCAACACGGGTATAAGTTTGATCAGAAAAGTTTAAGGTTTTGGGTGGTTTTCCAGCAATATCTAGTTGATTATTGGGTTCTAAAAAAGCAACTTCTACCACATCATCCTCTTCCACAGATAGCCAACGAATATCATCTCCATCTTGTAACATATATTCTGTCCAGGTATCACCATCATCTTCATAGGTAAGACAACCTTCTACTACCCAATCTCTATCAAGATACTGTACAATATCCCCAATTTGCAAGTTAAAGATGTTGCGTTTTAAGGAAGGTAACTCAGAACTTTTTTTATCGCTTAGAATAAGTCCTTTTTGTTGCATCACTAATAAGGTGACACTGACAGCAACGATTATAATGACAACTAACCAAAACATGATGATTTACCTAAAATGTTACTTTTTTACTACTTTGTTCATTTTATATTAATACAATTCTTTGCTCTAAGATACTTAATTATGATATAAGTTAACTAAAATTGAGTATTTTTGAGAATACAACCTACACCTTATCAGCGATAATATATAGGTTTTGCTGTTCACTAAGATAGTATTATTATATCATATTATAAAAATACTATCTTAATTATTTTTGTTGTATAATACTTCTAATATATTAGTGATTATAACTCGAATAAATCATGAAAATCAAAAGATTAGAGTACGAAGATCGAGAGTATAAATGGAAACTTAATCATGTTTAATTTTTACCCAATCTAAATTTACTGGTTGGTGTTTCTGGTGCAGGAAAAACTCAAATACTTAATTCAATTAATACACTTAAAAAAATTGCCAATGGAGGTTCTTTCAATGGTGTTTGCTGGGATATAACCTTTTCGACTAAAGATTATACTATATATCATTGGCGAGGTGAGTTTGAAACTAAATTATCTAACCAGCTTCTTAACGGTGAATATGATGACGAAGAAGTTAATATTTTATGTGAATACTTGTACCGAAATGATGAAAATATTATAATACGAACTCAGCAAAAAGGAATAATTTTTAAGGGAAAAGAAACTCCTAAATTATCTCCTTTTCAAAGTATTGTTGAATTACTTAATCAAGAAGAAGATATTAGTCCAGTTCAAAATGTATTTGATAAAATTGTTGAAAGTAAAAATATTCCAATTTCTAATTCTCTGTTCAGACTTTCTGCTAGTATTTTAAAACGATATGAAGATTCCTCTTTAACACAAATAAAAAATAGTGGACTACGAATTCAAATTAAACTTGCTCTAGTTTATCGGTATGATAGGGAAGAATTTGATAAGATAAAAAGTCTTTTTACGGAGATATTTAGTAACATTGAAGATATTAAAATTGATGCTTTAAATAAAGATGAATTCCCCCTTGCTTTAGCTAATTTTCTTAAAGAAGCAATTATAATTAAGATCAAAGAAAAAAACATAGATACTTGGATTAGACAAGAGAATATTTCTTCTGGAATGTTAAAAACATTAATGTATATTAGTGAATTATATTTAGCTCCTGATGATAGTGTAATCTTGATAGATGAATTTGAAAACAGTTTAGGCGTTAACTGTATGGATAGTGTAACTGATTTAATTTGTGAAAACAAAAAAATACAATTTATTATGACTAGCCATCATCCCTATATTATTAATAATATTAGTCCTGAATACTGGAAAATAGTCACTCGTAAAGGAGGATTAGTAACTGTAAAAACTGCAGAAGATTTTCATATATCTTCTTCGAGACAAAAAGCATTTCTTGACTTAATTAATGTCCTTGAAGATTATCCTGAAGGTTTGGAGGATGAATGAATATTTATTTTCTTGTAGAGGGGAGAAGTACCGAAAAAAAACTATATCCAAAATGGCTTAAATATTATCTTCCTCAACTTAAAAAAGTACAATTTCATGATCAAATTAAAATAAATAATTATTATCTTATTAGTGGTAATGGTTATCCTTCAATCATTGATCATGGGATTCCTAATGCTGTGCAAAAAATACAGGAAACTGGTAAATATGATTATTTTGTTATTTGTCTAGATGCTGATGAAGATACGGTTAGTGAAAGAAAAGAATACATTAATGATTTTATTCTTTCCAAAAACATAGAATTAGGTAAAACAAAACTCATTTTAATTCTTCAAAATCGTTGTATCGAAACTTGGTTATTAGGAAATCGAAAAATCTTTAATTCTAAACAACCTCAAGAGTCTCCTTTATCAGATTATGTGCAATATTATGATGTCTCTCAAAATAATCCTGAAATCATGGGAAAATATGTGTTGAAAAATCACGCCAATTTTCATGAAGCATATTTGAAAGAGATTTTCCGAGCAAAAAATCTAAGTTATACAAAAAAACATCCAGGTGAAACACAAGAAAAATATTATTTTGAGGAGTTATTGAAAAGAATAGAAGAGCAATCCAATCATCTACAAACTTTTAAAACATTTATTGAGTTTTGTGATAAAATTAAAGCTAATTTATCCTAAAATTCTAATAATAAAGCTAGGCTTTCCTAATATTCTTATAAATAAGTATGAGATACAGAAGTGTGAGCATCTTGCTCACTATGCTAACAAAAAGATAGATATATTTGATAAAAACCAACTCCGCATCTAACCGACTCTACGATAAATTTATATGAAATCCTGTTGAATACCATAGGTTAGGATGAGGTAAGCAGGGGTAGCAGAGGAGGCAGGGGAAGATAGATTTACAATAGCAATTTTAACGTTTACTGATTAAGCGGATTTGATAT
>JASJEA010000235.1 GCA_030064935.1 Crocosphaera sp.
TATAGGAGTTAACCTGTAGTGAGCTTGTCCGCCAATATTTTCTGGTAAACCAGCATTAGGAATACAAGAAATAACAAAAGGAGAATTTTCTGACAAATAACGAATATGTTCCTTCATTAAATCCGGACCAGTGGCACAATTTAATCCTAAAATATCAATAGAATAAGGCTCTAAAATTGTCAGAGCAGCATTAATTTCTGAACCTACTAACATAGTGCCAAAAGCTTCCATAGTTATTGACACCATAATTGGGCGACGTTCCCCTTTTTTAGCAAAGGTTTCTTCTATACCATTTAGGGCAGCTTTTATTTGCAAAACATCCTGACAAGTTTCCACCAGAAATAAATCTACTCCCCCATCCCAAAGACCTTCCGCTTGTTCCGCAAAACCATCTTTTAAGGTGTCAAAATCAATATGTCCGAGGGTAGGTAATTTAGTTCCTGGTCCCATTGAACCAGCCACAAATCGAGGCTTTTCTGGGGTAGAAAATTCGGCAGTTGCAGACTTTGCTAATTCGGCTGCTGTTTTATTAAGATAGTAAGCTTTGTCTGATAAATCGTATTCTGCTAAGACAATTTTTGTCCCACCAAATGTGTCAGTTTCTATTACATCTGCACCTGCTGCGAGAAAGCCTCGGTGGACCTTGGCTACTGCTTCTGGTTTAGTGTGGACCAAGTATTCATTACAACCTTCATATTCTGCACCGCCGAAGTCTTCAGCAGTTAGTTCTTGGACTTGTAGGTTAGTACCCATCGCCCCATCAAAGACGATGACCGGACGTTCTGGGCTATGGAGACGATTTAAAAAAGGGCTGTTCATCATCATGTTTAATATTTTATTTAGGTTTTACTAATTATACTACTCTTTTGAGAGTTGGAAAGCAATTTATTTTATCTATGATAATATGGATTGTGGGGTGTTAATACGGTTTCACGGAAGTTAAAAGTCAAAAGACATTAAGATTTTATAGACTCAAGACTTTGACAACAAAGTAATTTCTGGAAATTATTTAACATTTAAACTTTGAAACTATTTGTGATACCAATTTGATAAATGTTTACTACAAATAGCTAGGGAATTTTTTAGGAGTCAGGATTCAGGATTCAGGATTCAGAATGAATAGCTTTAATACCAGATTTTAGGTCTGAGATTCTCTTTTTTGTCAAAAAGACATCTCCTTTCATTAATTGATAATTGATAATTGATAATTGATAATTACCTCTTCCTAAAAGAGAGAGGATTGATAACCTAAGGAAAAAATTTATTTTTTTCCCCTTGAAAGGGTCGGCTAATAAAGCTCAATTATTTAATAATTTAAACCCCGCCCTTAAGGGCGAGGTCTTATTAGAGTATGTTTGTCAAAGGAATATTAAATCCAGGCTTAAAGTGGGGAGGGTGAGGCGACAATAACTATCAATCATAACCAAAGTCGTTGCGGGCAAGATGCCCGCACTACGTCGCAGGGCACCGAACATTAAGCCCTCTGGCCGTCTTAATCTTTAGTTGACAAACACTCTCTTAATTATCCGTTCATTAATTGATAAGTAAGTCGGTGTAAAAAAACAGAGGTATATAACAAAATGTAAAATCCCTAAAATCCTCTTGCCTGTTGCCTGTTGCCTGTTGCCTTGCTATAACGATAATTTTCAACGCCAACCTACTTAATTGATAATTGATAATTGATAATTACCTCTGGTTAAAAGCATCGGATTGACAAGTTCAGGAAAAAAATTATTTTTTTTCCCCTTGAAAGGGTAGGCTAATAAAGCTCAATTATTTAATTAATAATTATTAATTATTAATTCCCCGGTAAAAATTTTAATTAAATCAATTCAAGATATAAAATCAACAATTTTATCCTCCCTATTCCCTATTCCCTATTCCCTATTCCCTATTCCCTATTCCCTGACAACTGCCACGAAGTCTAATATTTTAGTAGCAGTTAGGAGTCAAGAAGTCAGCAGTCAGGTAGGGGAGCCGTCCGATTGGCGAGGTCATTTCAGTTATCAGTTATCAATTATCAGTTATCAGTTATCTGTCACCTCTGGCTGTTTGCGCAGCATTCCGCAGGAAACCCAGAGGCTTGAAATAATGAACTTTTATCTTTTCATCCCCTTAAAAGGGGAGGCTTTATACCTCTTTTTTTGGTAAAGAATTTTCAAGGTTTTTATGATAATTAACTATTATTAAAAAAGTAGATAAAAAAGTTGAAACTCTTACCTGTTGCCTTCTGGAGCTGTTGCCTGTTGCCTAAAAGGCAGTAAGATTTTTGCCACGAATATGCGGAGGATTGCTATATTTCATTAATGGATAATGGATAATTACCTCTCCCTCAAAGAAAAAGGATTGACTAAAAGGAAAAAATTTATTTTTTTTGCCCTTGAAAGGGGAGGCTTTTAACCTGAATTATTGAATTGATAATTTAAACTCCGCCCGATCGGGCGAGGTCTTATTAGAGACTGTTTATAAAAGGAATATTAAATCTAGGCGTAGGGTGGCGAGGGTGAGGCGACAATAACCATAAATCATAACCAAAGTCGTTGCGGGCAAGATGCCCGCACTACGCCTTAAACCACCGAAAATTAAGCCCTCTGGCCGTCTTAATCTTTAGTTGACAAACACTCTCTTAATTATTCGTTCAATAATTGATAATTGATAATTGATAATTACCTCTCCCTAAAAGGAAGAGGATTGAATAAAAGGAAAATTTTTTCTTGTTTCTCCTTTAAAGGAGAGGCTTTATACCTTGATTGTTCGGTAAGGTACAGTTCTTTCGATCGCCCCTAACCCCCGTTTAACAAAAAGCGCAGCATCCTCTGGCTTCCCATCCTTTAAAAGCGAAGCATCCTCTGACCTCCCCCGATCTTCGGGGGACGGGAGGGGGATTCCCAAGGGGGACGGGAGGGGGATTAAGGGGGGAACTGGAAGTCCCCCTTTTTAAGGGGGATTTAGGGGGATCGTTGATGTACCTCACGCCCGCTGAAAACCGCTATATTTAAAAATTTAGATTTTCCTAGTGCAGGATGACGGAAATATTTTACCAGTGACAAAATGCTCAAAGTATTACCAATCAATACTTCTGAGTTATGAGTTATGAGTTATGACTTCCGCGTAGCGGCACTAGAGTCCTATACAGATTTGAGGGGCTGACAACTGATAACTGATAACTGATAACTGAAATGAGAATAATTAAATTTATCTGGAGAAAAATCCTTAAACCATTTCTGAATATATTTCTTAAACCTAACTGTCCTCTTTGTCAGCGATCGGCAGACAGAGAGTTTTGTCAATATTGCGAAAAACAAGTTTGGCGCTGTCAGTTTCCCGGTGGGGGAGAAATATTTCCTGGTAAAGTACCCGTATTTATTTGGGGTCAATATAAAGATAGTCTCAAACGAGCGATCGCTGCAATGAAATATGAAGATAATCCACAAATAGCAAGACCTCTGGGATATTGGTTGGCGGATGGGTGGTTAGCTTCCCCAGTAGCAACCCTTGACAAAGTAGTGGTTGTACCCATTCCCATGCACAAAAAAAAGCAGAGGGAACGAGGTTTTAATCAGGCGGAACTATTGGCCAATAGTTTTTGTGAGGCGACAGGTTTGCAGATACGGCGAAATGCTTTGGCAAGGGTGAAGCAGACTCAGGCATTATTTGGTTTGTCTCGTGGGGAGAGGTTGGAGACGGTAAAGGATGCTTTTGTGGTGGGGAAAGATTTGCGTAAGCGTCGTCCCCGCGTTTCCGTTTTGTTGGTAGATGATATTTATACAACTGGTGCAACAGTGAATTCTGCTATAGAGGTTTTGCAGAAAGGAGGTATTAGGGTAGTGGGAGTGTTGGCGATCGCGACTACTAAAAAACCTAGTGCTAAGAAACCACGGTTAAAAAGTCAGAAAGTGGTGAAAAGATCTAAGTCTCAAAAGCAGGGAGGAGATTAATAAATAGGGTGGGTTTATAACAGTTTATATCGCTCAATATTATTCTAGTTTATTTTTTTAATTAAGTGGAGAATGGTATTTTTTATGAAGCCTAATTTTGAATAAATGACTAAAGCTGAATTAAAAGCTTACGTTTTAGAACACCGAGACGATATCGAAGCAATTCGGTTTCTTTTTCGCATTCCACCGGGAGTGGAAGTAAAACGATATCCTCCTATTTATACCGAAGAAGGTTTACCAATTCCAGAAAATATCCGCATTATGGAACAGGCAATTCAGGAGAGGGTGGCGCGAGATAATAGTTAGAGCGATCGGTTTTGTAGGTTGGGTTGAGGTTACGAAACCCAACTTAATATGTTTTTGCTAGGTTTCACTTCATTATACTCAACCTACTTCTTGCCTCATTATCTTGGTTTTTGTTGGGTTGCGCTATCGCTTAACCCAACCTACTTCTCCCACACTAAAAATCAACCCAAAAAAATCAAAAATGACAGTTGAAATAACACTTAATTTACCAGAGAGTCTTGTCGAATCAGCTCAATGTTTGGAAAATGCAACTCAGCGAGATGTTGCTGGAGTTTTGGTTGACGCTTTACTGTTATTGTTGCCCACCTTAGAAAATTTGCCAAACGATCGTTTGTACACTCCCGTATCCAAACTTTCAGATGCATCCATGAGTCAATGACCAGAAACTATTCTTTCAGAATTTTTTTGCATAATTGAGCTATGAGATAAAAAAACCTAGCAACCATAACAAGAGCTAGAGCTGCAAGGCTAATTAAAAATGTTGACATTCAAGAGCAAAAGTTAGTTTTTCCCAACAGAGATTTTGCTATTTTTAGGTCGCTTTCGGCACAAAGCTCCTACTACAAATGTACCTAATATTCCGAAGAGTGATGAGGGTTCTGGGACTGATTCTGAGGCTGGGTTTTGTTGAATATTGGCGGTAAATAGATAGGATTGGCTATTTCCATCAGTAGAAGCAATCAAGATCTTACCATTATCTATAGCAACATCAATTCCAAATTGTTGATTGCGACTAGCATCTGGAGCGATTAACTTTTGAAGTAAATTACCAGTTGCAATATCATATAAATATGCTGCACCACTGCTACTACTATAATCATCATCGCCATCAGAACCAATTAAAACATAGCCATCATCTACAGAGACTGATGTTCCAAAATGGTCATAAGAATTACCATCTGGAGGAGTAAATTTATGAATTAAATCCCCAGTTGTTACATCAAATAAGTATGCAGATCCAATGAAATCGTCCACCCTAGAACCAATCAAAGCATAGTTATCATCTATAGCTACCGATCTTCCAAAGTGGTCACCACTAGCACCATCTGGAGCGATCAACTTTTGAAGTAAATCACCAGTTGCAACATCATATAAATATGCTGCGCCACTGTTATGACCATTGTCATCGTCTCCATGAGAGCCAATTAAAGCATAGCCCTTGTCTATAGCAACTGATTCAAAAAAGTCACCAGGAGAACTATCTGGTTGAATAAAATTCTGAAGTAACTCACCAGTAGTAACATCAAATAAGTATGCAGGGCCACTAGTAATACCAAAGGGACCGTTCCCACGAGAGGGAATCAAAGCATAATTATCATCTATAGCTACTGAAAGTCCGGAAAAATTATAAGCACTATCTGGAGGAGTAAACTTATGTAGTAAATCACCAGTAATAACATTAAATAAGTATACAGAGTCATCAAGACCACTAGATCCAATCAGTACATGGTTATCATCTATAGCGATTGAACTTCCAAAATAATCATAACTACTAGCATCTGGAGAAGTCAACTTATGGAGTAACTCGCCAGTAGTAATATCATATAAATATGCTGCGCCACTGTTTTCACCATTTGCATCATCTCCACTATAGCCAACTAAAGCATAGTTTTCATCTATAGCAATACTGTGTTGAAACAAGTAACCAGCAGTAACATCAGGATTGATTAATTTTTTATCAAATTCAAATGTAGCAGCCGTAGTAGGAACAGCCAAAGTAAAAATACTGAGAAAAGTACCAGCACTAATACTCTTCAGTTTTACAAGTAAACTTTTAGCCTTTAGCTTCTCAAAATACATATTTTTCTGATCTCCTAATTATCTTATTAATGTTATTGAATAGTTTTCAGAATGTTAGTATTTTCAATCAGTAAACCAGTTTTTTTATGGCAAATTACTACTATCAAACCTTAACATTAATAATGTTGTATGTAGCACTATATACTCTATCTTCATCAAAACTTCACATTATTAATATTTTTCTTGTCCCATACTATGTCTTTTAGTAAAGTTTGGGTAAAGTCAATATTTTTTTCCGGATAGTAAGCAGATTTATAGAATAATTTAAATTATCTAAAATCTAACCGATCTAGGTTAAGGCCACGTTAGCGCAATTTATCCACAGGATAAACCCAACGCAAACTAAGTAGATGTAGGTTGGGTTGAGGCAATGAAACCCAACATTATTGAAACCTAACACTATCTTGGTTTGTTGGGTTGCGCTGCCGCTTAACCCAACCTACGTTTTATTCTCTACCAATATTGCTATCAAAAATAAGTCTTTCTGAAGATCCCCAGGTTTGGTCATAAATTCCCGCTTTTAAATAACGATGAAAACTAGAATATTCCCAATCTTTTGGAGCAGTTACTAATCCATGGTGTACTGGATTATAATGGATATATTCGAGATGATTAGCAAAATCTGAATCGTCTCGAATTTGATGCTCCCAAAATCTACGTTGCCAAACCGTTTTTTCCTTTTTATCTTGTCGAGATGTTGAAATTTTTTCTTCATATTGAGAATAGCATTGACGACTAAAGTAACTTTTAATTAACCGCCAACGAGTTGAAAAATTTGCATCATTTTCAGGTAATGTCCAAAGAGAATGGAGATG
>JASJEA010000236.1 GCA_030064935.1 Crocosphaera sp.
AGCGCACCAAGAGATATACTCCGCTTCCAAAAACTATGCGCCTTAAAAGGCGGGGTTTTAGACCCAACTATTTTCGATAATTGGTGATTTTCGAGGTTCGATGCCTCGAAAATCACACGCTCTACCTCCCCACGCCGTGCCTGAGCGTGGGGACTCCCGCTTATTCCGTTGAATTTCTGAGATCAAACTCAGGTATGATGAGAATTAGATTTTCTTAATCAAATTTGCAACATTGTCAGTAATGTGTCAACTGTCTTTAAGAGGGTTGACACATTACTGGTAGCATATTAAGAATTGATACAATAGCTGATATAAATCGAGAGGGATCAAAGTAAGAAGCCACTATGTATATTGTTCAAGTAGCCTCAGAATGCGCCCCTGTTATTAAAGCCGGGGGGTTAGGTGATGTGGTTTTCGGGCTGAGTCACGAACTCGTCAACCAAGGTCACATTGTTGATATTATTCTTCCTAAATATGATTGTATGCGCTACGACCATATTTGGGGACTTCACGAAGATTATAATGATTTATGGGTGCCTTGGGGAGGTGGTTCGATCCATTGCACTGTATTTGGCGGAAAAGTACATGGCGTAAATTGTATGTTTATTGAACCCCATTCTAATGATAATTTCTTCAACCGGGGAAAATATTACGGGGACAATGATGACAACTTTCGCTTTGCCTTCTTCAGCAGAGCAGTTTTAGAGTATATGTGTGTGAGTAACAAACGTCCTGAGATTATTCACTGTCATGATTGGCAAACCGGTCTCGTACCTGTGATGCTCTTTGAGCAGTATAAATATCGGGGCATGGATAATCAACGGGTTTGTTACACCATCCATAATTTTAAACATCAAGGACTTGGCGGTATTGATATGATCAATGCCAGTCAACTCAATAACGACCTTTATTACTTAAACCCTGATCGTCTTCAAGATAATGTCCATAAAGGTGGCATTAACTTGATGAAAGGGGGTATTGTTTACTCGAATGCTGTTAATACTGTCTCTCCTCATCATGCTTGGGAAGCTCGTTTTGGCAATGAAGGTTATGGTTTAGGTCATACCCTCTACGTTCATGAGGACAAGTTTAGTGGTATTATCAACGGTTTAGACTACACCATCTGGAATCCTGAAGTCGATGGTTATATTGACACCAATTATGGTCCAGATGATTTTGAATTAAAAGCTTATAACAAAAAAGCCTTACGAGAACGGTTATGGTTAGAGGAGAAAGATAGACCTATCATTGCCTATGTGGGTCGTCTTGATGACCAAAAAGGGGTAGGTTTAGTCCACCATGCCCTATACTACGCTCTCAAGCGTAGCGCACAGTTTGTTTTATTAGGCTCGGCCACTTCAGGCGCAATTAATAATAAATTTCGGAATGAAAAAAATCATTTGAATGATCATCCCGACGTTCATTTAGAGCTTGGGTTTAATGAAGAATTATCCCACTTGATCTATGCAGGGGCTGATATGATAGTCGTCCCTAGTAATTATGAACCTTGTGGTTTAACCCAAATGATCTCACTGAAATATGGAACCGTTCCTATTGTGCGTGGGGTGGGAGGATTAGTTAACACCGTATTTGACCGTGACTATGATGAAGCTCATCTTCCTGAAGAACGTAACGGTTATGTTTTCCATCATACCGATAGTTCTGCGTTAGAATCTGCTATGCACCGTGCCCTAGAGTTATGGTACACCGATCGCGAGGCGTTTAACCAATTAGCAATTCAAGGAATGCGTTGTGATTACTCTTGGAAGCATCCTGTGGAACAATATGTGGAAGTGTATGAAAGAATCAAGGTTTGATACTTTCTGATTGGGATGGGGAAGAGGGGCAGAGGGTATGAAGAATCAACAATTAAACAACAATTCGATTCTTCATCTTTACCCATCTCCCCAAACCCTCATTTCTAGAACGTTTCTTCATTGATAATTATAATTGGCTCAACTGTGGTAACAGTAGGGAAAAGGCTTGACCTCGATGGGAAATATCTCGTTTCAATGTTGGAGTCATTTGGGCAAAGGTTTGTTGATATCGAGGAACATAAAAGATAGGATCGTAGCCAAATCCTTGCACACCTTGGGGCTGTTTTAAAATTTCTCCTTGACAAATACCTTCCGTTTGTAAGGCAATCGAACCATTGGGCTTAGCCATAGCAATGGCACAAACAAATTTTGCTTGTCTATTATGGGTGTTTCCTAATTCTTTTAAGACTCTTTCAATTCTGGCTTGATCGTTATCACCATATCGAGCCGAATAAAGCCCAGGCGCACCATTTAGGGCTTCAACCACTAATCCAGAATCATCGGCAATCGCCCATTCTCCTAAAGCTTTAGCCACTTGAGATGCTTTTAAAATAGCATTTTCAAGGAATGTTTTACCAGTTTCTTCAACGTCAATTTCGGGGGGTTTTAGGGATAATTCCCAGTTTAATCCGATTAAGTATTCTTGCATTTCTTGTAACTTTCCAGGATTACTGGTAGCAACGATTAATTTTCTCATTTATCTTTGAGCTATTCAACGCTAGGGAACTCTCAACTATTAGTTTACTTCTATTTTCCCAGGAGGTTTCCTACCTCACTGTAGGAAATGCTCTTGTCACTAAAAATCCCTACATACCCCTTTTGATTAATTTTGAAGTGATTTGCTTTAGTCTGAAGCAACTACTTTCAATATCATCAGGGGTTTTCCTCGTTTAACCCCTAATACTGTTAATTCTGGAGTTAACTGAAAAAAGTATCAAAATGGTCAGTTATTTGAGGATTTGAGTTTTAAAATAGTACACAGTCAAACATCTTACCATTGGGTACTATGCTCTCACAAATTGTGCGTCCTCTCGTTAACACACAAGTTCGTCTTTTAGCCAACTCCCAAACCACTCAAACAACTTTAGTGGAAACCATCGCCCGTTGGTTAGGTTATCTTGGTGTTGATGCTCAAGTCACTAAGTTATCTCCTGAGAGCGATCGCATTCATGTGGCTTTAAAGGTGGGAAAACCTGATGTTTGTGATGATCAAGATTGGAATTGCATTTTAGATAATCTGCGATCGCCTTATGGAAGTGATAATAATTACCTCAATACCTCAGAACACATAAATGAATCCCATCAGCTACAAGTTGCGAGATTATTAGCTTATTTAATCCAAATTAGTGCTCCAGAAAATAGGATAACTTGGTCAGAAATCAAAACTCAATTAATACCTTTAAATCTTGATAACTCTATTTTAACAGAGATTCGGTCAGCGATGAAAGTCCCTCAATCTAAAGATTTATTAGAAAAACTTGATCCCGATGTCGCGGCGAGTGCCTTTCCCATTGCTGTTAAGATAGCATGGTTGGATCAAGAAATTAATTCTCATGAAAATCATGCTCTTTCTGCTTTATTAAGTGCGATGAAATAGTTATCATGAAGAAGCAAGAGAAGTTTTAATTGACCGAAAAAAAAGGTTTCCAATCCTCCAACTTGAGGTGGAAGTAATTCTAAATTCTAAATTGTACATTCTGATTGACTCTAAACCAACAATGTAGAGAACTTAACTGGATTCTGAATCAACCTTTGTGTTAATCTTTTTGATGGCTTCACTTAATTGAGGGGAAGCTTCTCCCCATTTTGAGACAAATTTAACCATATCCAGTAAAGGAACATCAATGGGAAATACTCTATTATCGGGAACAACATATAAATTGCCGACGGTTGGTGTGGGTACAGTGGGAACAAAAACGGTGTGCATTCCGTTGTCATGTTTTTCAATTACAAATGCTGGAGATAAAGATTGATAACTTTGCCCAAGACATACAAATGCGGCCCCTAAAGTTTCTGATTTTTCTAGTTTAGCAACCCGATTAGTTAAACTACGAATTAATAAGTAACCTGGAATCTTTTTGAAAATGGGTTCAACGGTTTTTTTAACAATAACAGAATAACGGGTTTTTAAAATAACCCCTGCTATAAAACATATTAAAAGAAACAGGAACAAAGAAACAGGAACTGCGATAGAATTGTTATCAATTCCTAATACATTACTAATAGGTTTGAGTAAGACAACAACTAATCCAATCAGTGCTTTTACTGTTTTATTAAAGCCTAAAATAGCTAAATAAGCAGGAAGAATTACTAAAAATCCACCGATGAAAGTGGTACGGATTAATTTAACTAAATTGGATGGGCTTTTTTCTTCGTTTTGTATCGTCATATAACTACTTTCAATAATAAAAAGAGCCAAAAATAGGCTCTGTACAGAATTTAAAATTAGCGAGTTTCCTCAAAAACAGAGATTAATTTGCTTGCAGGTTTAGCAATACACATTTCCAACACCTTATCCGTTTGATTCGTAATCTTTTCACTATCTAAAATAGTTATATTATTCCTTCCTATCATTATCCCATGAAAAAAGACTAGAGTAGAATCTCGTTGATCTCCTTCCATGAGCAGCAAATCTTTACAAGTAATGGTTGTGATATCAAACATTTTTTCTGCTCTAACTTGTGTGCTAGAAACACCAAAACCGAATAAAGTAAACAAAATCATTGTTAAGATTGTTTTTTGATTCATGGCAATAATTTACTGAAATTAAATGACAAAAATTAGCAAATAAACTCTTATTTTATTAAAAGGGAGTAACAGAGCCTCTCATACATTCATTAAAGGCAATATCGTACAATTCATCTCGATTTCTGGCTCGTCTAGCACTATTAGAAATACCTCCTATGACTGCTCCAACTTGGGCCGCATCTCTGGCAAAATTGCGATCGCCGAAGATACTGCCGACAACTCCTGCACGAATCCCCCCCCGTGCTGCACCTGAGATTAGTCCACCACCGCGACGGGATTCTCGTCTAGCATAGTCTCTGGCAAATCTTTCACATTCTCTGCGATCTTGAGCCCTAGCAGCGTCACCAAGGGGCAAGATAACAGTAAAGATAGTTAAAGTAATACCAGCTACTTTAAAAGCAAGCTTGGTCTGCATTATTGTATTCCCCAATAGTCAAATTTATTCTATCTAAGAAGAACTAATAAGCCATAATCCTAATCTTTTCGTAATCTTTTAGACATGGATTGTTTTCAACGAACAAATGGATCATAAATCAAAAACCGTTGCTCAGCCTTTAATCCATCGCTCAAAAGACAATAGCTTTCATGTTCGCGTGTTATTTTAGGTAAAGTAGAACGAATTAAGATCCTTATAATCCTTAATCTATGACTATAGTGACACACCTTACCTTAAAAATAAACTATTTAGGAGCATTTCTGCCCATTGACAGCGTTTTTTCCACCCAAGGCATAATGGTTATGTTGTTGGCGGCTTATGGCTTGGCTATGTGGATGTTTCTTACCAGTGCGCCCAAAGTCTATACTGTCATGGTATCAGATATGGAAGTCGCACGACAATTTTATGAGGGTTTATTGCAGTTGAATGTGGCTGATGTTCCTCTCCATTATTATTATAATTATGAACAAACTTTAGGAACCGCAGGCATTGATCCCTTCTATATGACAGCAACTCCCACAGCAACCGCTACCAGCAACCTAGGCACCAGAGATGGACTCTGGTATCAACTCAAGAAAAATACCCAACTTCATATCATTGGTGGTGCAAGTTACGGGGAGAAAAACCGTCAACGTCATGTTTGTTTTGATCATGAATGTTTAGAAGATATTTTATTAAGAGTTGAATCCAGACGCTTAAAATATAAAGTTCGTCGGAGAAAACCCTTGAACTTTTTAGTTAAAGATATTGATGAAAGAATCATCGAAATGGTAGAAGTTAAAAACTAGATAATTCAATCAGGTGGGGCTTGCCCCACCATCTTTTTTTGAGAACAATTTATGTCCATGCTTATTAGCTTTCAACCCTTTACTGTTCATAAAAGGTTTCCCTTAACCATTAGTCGAGGAACCACAGTAGAAAATACGAATTTATGGGTAAAAATAGAGTCAGAAGGAATAGAAGGATGGGGAGAAGCTTCTCCATTTTCTGTAACTAAAGACAAGAAAATTAATGCAGAAATATTACAACAAGAATTGATAGAAATTAGTTATAGTTTAGAACAATTTACTCCTTTGCAAAGACAAGAGATAGAAACGGTTTTATTAGAAAGCAATCTAACTTCATCCCTACGGGCAGCTATTAATACAGCTTTGTATGACTGGTTAGGAAAAAAGGTTAATTTACCCCTATGGAAACTGTGGGGATTAAATAGCGATCGCCTGGTTCCTATTTCTGTTACCATTGGCATTAGTTCTCCAGAAAAGGCTGTTGAAAGAGTGAGAAACTGGCTTGATTTTATGGACGTTAAACTATTAAAAATTAAGTTGGGTTCACGGGATGGAATAGAAGCAGATAAAGCGATGATTTTAGCCATTCGTCAAGAAGCCCCTACTCTTCCTTTAACGGTTGATGCCAATGGTGGATGGATGCTAAAAGATGCAATCAATATGAGTGATTGGTTAGCAAAACAGAATGTGAAATATATAGAACAACCTTTAAATGTGGGAGATGAGGGTAACTTATCTGAGTTGTATGAGCGATCGCCTCTCCCTATTTTTGTCGATGAAAGTTGTTTCAATAGTGAGGATATTATCAAACTTTCTCCTTGTATTCATGGTATTAATATTAAACTAATGAAAGCAGGAGGTTTAACGGAAGTAATGAGAATGATCTCAGTAGCAAAAGCTTGTAAATTAGAGATTATGTATGGATGTTATTCTGATAGTAGTTTGGCCAATACTGCCATGTCTCATCTAGCCCCCTATGCTAATTATTTGGACTTAGATAGTCATTTAAACTTAATTGATGATCCCTTTCAAGGGGTTAACATAAAAGAAGGAAAATTAATGTTAAATGACTTACCAGGATTAGGGGTAAAATTGAGTTAAAGCCGTCAATCAGAATGTAGAATGTAGAATTTAGAATTTAGAATGCGCAAATTACCGAACCCTCAAGTTGGAGGCTTGAAAC
>JASJEA010000237.1 GCA_030064935.1 Crocosphaera sp.
TGTGGAGATGATTGAAGAAAAGAAAAGTTGTTAAATTTTAACAATCTATTTAGGGTTTCGGTGCGTTACGCTACCGCTAACACACCCTACCCATAGCTTGCAAGAGAATTTTGAAATTGAGTTAGATGTGAGTGAGATTAGTTTTGAGAACTTTCAAAATATCTCAACAATTGTGGAGATGATTGAAGAAAAGAAAAGTTGTTAAATTTTAACAATCTATTTAGGGTTTCGGTGCGTTACGCTACCGCTAACACACCCTACCCATAGCTTTCTTCCCTTCTGCCTCCTGCTTTCTGCCTTCCTTCCTCCAAAGTGTAATTATTCAACCAGACATGATATAATATGTCACTCGAAACATTAAACAAAAAACAACAGAAAACTTCTCCAGTTACCAATAATTCAACTCAATCAGTGGCTGCTAAAAAGGAGCTATGGGAAGCAATGAGAACCGTCATTAGCTTACAAAATCAAGCTCCACCCTTAGTCTCTGTTTCCCGAGAAAATCCACTTCCTCTCTCTTTTCCTCAAGAGCGGTTATGGTTTTTACAACAGTTGGAACCAAGTAAAGCTGCTGCTTATAATATGCCGTTTGGGTTTCGCATTTCCGGCTCACTCAATGCATTGGTTTTAGAGCAAAGTCTGAATGAACTTATTCAACGTCACGAGGCTTTGCGAACGACTTTTACCTTAATTGAAGGTCAACCCACTCAAGTCATTCACTCCTCTTTTTCCTTTCGTTTATCTGTAATTAATTTACAGAGCTTCCCTCAAAAACAACGGGAAAATAAGGTAATGGAATTAGTCAAAGGAGATATTGAGCAACCGATTGAATTGACTCAACTGCCTCTGTTTCGAGGAACACTTTTTCAACTTGATGAACAGGATTATTTTCTATTACTGAATGTTCACCATATTATCGTCGATGCTTGGTCAAAAGGAGTTTTATTTCAGGAGTTAGCAACACTCTACGAAGCATTTTCTCTAGGTAAATCTTCAGCCCTCCCAGAACTTCCAGTGCAGTATGCGGACTTTTCGGTTTGGCAACGTCAATGTAT
This sequence comes from Crocosphaera sp., assembly GCA_030064935.1. Lineage (GTDB taxonomy): Bacteria > Cyanobacteriota > Cyanobacteriia > Cyanobacteriales > Microcystaceae > Crocosphaera. The sequence goes on from JASJEA010000237.1 coordinate 1,056, forward strand.
TCAAGGTGAATTTAAAGAGACTTTGCTAAACTATTGGAAGCAACAACTTGGCGAGAATTTACAAGCTTTAAAGCTGCCAACTGACCATCCTTATCCGACTAATCCTACCAATTCTAGTGCCTACAATAAACAGTTACTTTCTGTTGAACTCACGACTCAACTTAAAAGCTTCAGTCGAAAACAAGGAGCAACTTTATTTGCAACGTTATTAGCTGCATTTAAGGTGCTATTATATCGCTACACTAATCAAGACGATTTTTTTGTATGTAGTCCAATTGCGAATCGGAGTCGGAAAGAAACAAAGGGATTAATTGGTTACTTTGCGAACTTACTGATTCTACGGACACAGTTGAACATAAACCAAACGTTTGGGGAGTTTTTGAGTCAAGTTCGTCAGGTTGTTTCCGGAGGTTACGCTTATCAAGATTTACCCATTCAAGAAATTGTTAACGCTCTAAATTTACTGCAAAATCCTCTATCTAAGGTGATGTTTGCACTGCAAAATACAACAATTCATACCTTACAATTACCAGGTTTAAATGTCGAAACCTTCAATCTTGATAGCGGAACAGCGGATTTTGATCTCTATCTCTATCTGATTCAAGAAGGTGATACTTTTGCTGCTATCTTCAAATACAATGCTGATTTATTTGAGGAAGCAACCATTGCTAACATGCAGGAGCATTATCGTACCATTCTGGAAAACATTTTAATCAATCCAGAGCAGTCTATATTGGAGGTACTCCCTTTAAGCGCAACTGAACAACAACAATTAGAGGAGAAACGAGCCAATCAATCTACATTCAATCCATCCAGTAATTCCTCTAAACCTGCTTATCTTGCACCCCGCAATTCAACTGAACTCAAACTCGTTCAATTATGGAGTAAAGTATTAGGAATTGAATCCATTGGAATTCGAGATAACTTCTTTGATTTAGGTGGACAGTCCTTAATGGCGATGAGTTTGTTTACTCAAATTGAACAAACCTTCGGTAAAACTTTACCCTTGGCAACACTACTAAAATCTCCAACCATTGAACAACTAGCCGAAATTCTTGCTGAAAAGGAATCTTCTCTCCCTTGGTCTTCATTAGTTCCACTTCAACCTCGTGGCTCTAAACCGCCTTTCTTCTGCATTCATGGACAACAAGGAAATGTGTTGAACTTACGAGAATTAGCAAAATCTTTAGGTTCAGAACAACCGTTTTATGGATTGCAAGCTAAAGGGTTAGATGGCAAACAAATGCCTGACTTTACAATCGAAGCAATGGCGGCTAATTATCTTCAAGAAATTCGCAGTGTTCAACCCCATGGTCCCTATTTTCTAGGGGGAAACTCTATGGGAGGTACCATTGCGTTTGAGATGGCACAACAACTTCAACAACAAGGAGAAAAGGTAGCATTACTGGTGATGTTTGACACCTTCAATAAAAGTGCTTTTCCTCGCCTTGTATTCCGAAAGCAACATTACTTCAAATACTTATCCCAATTGGGACTATCCAAGTCACTATTTGAGGAACTCAAAGACGTTACTCAACGCCAACTGCAAGCCATCCTTTGCCAGCTTTATCTAGGTTTAGGAAAACCTCTACCTCATCATCTCAGTCGTGCGATCGTAGCTGAGGCGAATATGCAGGCAAAGTGGACTTATTCACCACAGGTTTATTCCGGTAAAATTACCCTACTTCGGGCTAAAAAATCTGCTAAATTCAACAAGTTTTATTTACCGAATCAAGCAGATTGGGAAACTCGTAATCCTGAACATGGCTGGAGTGATTTTTCTAGGGATAAATTAGAAATTCACGATGTACCGGGAGACCATTATTCAATTTTTGATCGACCAAATGTACAGGTCTTAGCTGAGATTTTAAAGACTTGCTTAGGTTAGTCTCACTTTTCCTTGAATTAAGGTTAACCGAAATAATGTTTACTCTCAATAAAGTAGGAGATTTCACAATGAATACAATGACTTATGATGTAGCAATTTGCGGTGGTGGTTTAGCGGGTTCAACTTTAGCTAGACAGTTGAAGTTAACAATGCCTGATCTTTCTATTATTGTCCTGGATCGTTTGGCTAGACCTCTACCTGAAGGTGCTTTTAAAGTTGGAGAATCAACGGTTGAAGTGGGTTCCTATTATCTGGCTGAAATACTTCAGTTTGGCGATAGTTATTTCAAACTGAATCATATGCCAAAGTTGGGACTGCGTTTCTTCTTAGGTGATGCTCAAGGTAAATTTGAAGAACGTCCTGAACTCGGACTCTCTAAATTTCATTCCCCTTCCTCCTATCAAATTGACCGAGGTAAGTTTGAAAATGATCTCCGAAACTTAAACATCGAAGCAGGAATTGAAGTTTTAGAAAGTTGCAAGGTTCTTGATATTACCCTATCTGAAAATAATCAAGACTTCCATAAAATTGTTTACACTCAAGATGACACGAAGCAAAAGAATACCATTCAAGCTAAATGGGTTATTGATGCGATGGGTCGTCGTAGATTTTTGCAGAAGAAACTGGGTTTAGCTCAACGAAATAGTTCTAAACATAGTGCGGTTTGGTTCTGGGTAAATGAACGGATAGATGTCAGTGATTTTGTTCCTAAAAGTAACCAAAACTGGCATGAGCGTGTCCCTGGAAATCAACGATATTATTCAACTAATCACTTGTGTGGAAAAGGCTACTGGATTTGGATGATTCCGCTCCCCGGTAACTATACCAGTATTGGGATTGTCACTGATGAAACGGTTCATCCTTTCGGAGAACATAACACTGAGGAAAAAACATTTAATTGGCTCCAAACCTATGAACCTACTTTAGCTAATCATCTTCAAGGGATTTCAACTCAAAAATTTATGAAGATGCCTCACTATAGCTATTCCTCCAAGCAAGTTTTCTCAAATAATCGTTGGGCTTGTGTTGGTGAAGCTGGGGTATTTCCCGACCCCTTCTATTCTCCTGGTACTGACCTAATTGGATTTGGAAATTCTCTTGTCACTCAGATGATTGAAGCGGATTTGCAAGATAAATTGACTTCAGAAATAGTGGCGGAAGCAAATCGCTTTTTGCTCACCTATGCTGAAGGGGTAAAAGATAATATTCATAAGGTTTACTCCTGCTTTGATAAAGATTTGGTCATGGCAATTAAGGTGATTTGGGATACACTATCCGGCTGGGCGTTTAGTGCGCCTCTGATGTTTAATTCGATTTTCCTTGACTCTGAAAAACGGGCAAAAATTCGTCAAGGTTCAGGTCAATTTTTTCTATTAGCTCACAGGATGCAAAAGTTGTTTATAGACTGGGCGGAACGCTCGCAAAATCGGGGAACTTATGAGTATATTGATTACTTAGAAATGGATTTCATCAAGCAATTGCGATCGCGAAATTTACAATCCAATAAAACGGAGCAACAACTCATCGACGATCATATTGCTAGTTTAGAAATGTTTGAGGAACTTGCTCAGGTTATTTTTCGCATGGCTCTTGAAGATACAATGCCTGAAAAATTAGCCGATTTTCCGGAATCTGCCTGGTTAAATTCTTGGGCAATTAGCCTCAATGAACAACGATGGGAAAAGGATGGATTATTCCGCCCCAGAACTCAACCCCGTGACTTACATCCAATGACTCAACAGCTTCGACAAAAAATTCATTTCCCTTCAGTTTTTCAGGAGCTTGTAACGGTTTAATGATTCACTTACAGCAGTTTTCTAGTTGATGAGGTACAAAGTTCTATTGCTCTAGGGAACAGGGAATAGGGAACAGGGAACAGGGAATAGGGAATAGGAAATATAAGAATAGTTCTATAGAACCCATTTGGTATCTTTGCACGCGGTATGTACTTTTGGCTGTAGTTCTCATTCTGAGCGAGCCAGTGGAAATTCAGGAACTAGAATAGCGGAAAAAGCGGATGCGACCCCGCGACGGTTAGTCGCACTTGGTAGCGTACTCCCTACTCCCCTACTCCCCTACTCCCCTACTCCTCCTCTATTTTTCAATAGATCCCAAATGGGTTCTATAAGTGTACCTCACTGTCCTCAAAAGAGCTGTAAACTGACGAATAAGGTAGGTATTGAACTCACCTTAACCTCAAAAAAAATGATAATTTTAAGGAGTTGACGATGAAAAATTATACACAGTTACAAACATCGGTCTGTATTCTCGGTTCTGGTCCTGCTGGTATTGTTCTGGGAAGTATTCTGCTGAGAAACGGGATAGACTGTATTATCATTGATAAATACAATCGTGAAGAAATTTATGCCAGAGGACGAGCCGGAGTTATTGAAAGTACAACGGTTGAAATTCTCAGAAAAAATGACCTGGCGGATACCCTGCTAAAAAATGCTTATACTCACGGTTGTTGTGAGTTTCGCTATCCCGATAAAAGCCTAACTTTTGAATATGGAAGCTTAAGTGGAGGAGATGTTCATCATGTTTATCCTCAAAGCGATCTCAACGATGATTTGATAGAAAAATATATCAAGGATGGCGGTAAGTTACTTTTTCATCATGAAGGAAAAAAGATTGTTCAAAGTGATGACAAAGTCGAAGTTGAATGTTATGATTTAGATAGTCAAAAAACTGTAACGATTCAAGCGGATTTTGTAGCTGGATGTGATGGTTATCATGGTTTAGCTCGTCAATCTGTTCCCTCTGAAGCGGTAGAGATTTACAGCAAACAATACAACTATCGCTGGTTAGCAATTTTAGCCTACGCTCCCCCTTCAGCCCAGTATACTCTTTATGGTGTACATCCAGATGGTTTTGCAGCTCATATGCTTCGCAATAGCAAGATTTCTCGCTATTACCTTCAAATTCCCAGCACCGATACTTTAGAAGATTGGTCAGATGAACGCATCTGGGCTAACTTACACCAGCGGCTAGCTAAAGAAGGATGTCCATTAAATGAAGGTGAAATCTTTCAAAAGCGTATTATGGAGTTGCGAAATTATGTGATGGAACCCATGGGTTATCAACGATTATTATTAGCAGGAGATGCAGCTCATATTATTACCCCAATGGGTGGGAAAGGCTTAAATTTAGCGGTGCAAGATGCGGGAGTTTTAGCAGAGACATTGATTAGCTACTATCTAGAAAACCATGATCTTTCTTATCTAAACCGCTACTCCGAAATTCGCTTGCCCTACATCTGGCGTGCTCAAGAATTCTCTTACAGCTTGTTGACCATGTTGCACTCACCGGAAGGAGAAGATTTAGAAGATGTGCGTTTTCGACGTAAACTCAGTGAATCTAAGCTCTCTCAATTAACAACTTCATCAACATTTGCTAAGAATTTTGCCCGAAACTACGTTGGAATTGTTTAATTTTTTAAATCCTTTGGGAGATCAGGGAATTTCAGACCATTACTAGGTATACCCGTCAATGACCCAAACACTAACCTACGAGTATAGTGTGGGCTTGTCCCGGAGTTGACCCGGCTAAGTGCTTTGCGCACTACGTTAACGGTAAGCGTTAAAGAACCTACCTTGGGATACCTCGCCAGTTCCAAGCTCTAGAACTAGATAGCTAAACATTCTATTTTTGTATTGGAAGTGCTATTTGGAAGTTACCGACCGTTAACGTAGCTTAGGCGAACATTACCCTAGTAATAGGAGATTTCAAATGTTAATTTGATACTTCTGAGTTGACTACTAGATGTAAAAAGTTTAATGGTGCACTTCGGGGGATCAATTAAGTTTGTTCTCAAATTTTAGGGGAAAGTAATTTATATGCTGGTTGCTTTCCTCCCAACACTAAAACACACTTTATCAAAATAATTGGGTCTAAAACCCCGCCTTTTAAGGCGAAATATTTTTGGAGCGAGGCTTAAATCCCCTACTTCCCCTCCTGGGAGGGGCGGGGGTGGGTTGGGTT
>JASJEA010000238.1 GCA_030064935.1 Crocosphaera sp.
CCTGGAAGAGAAAGAAGTTTAGTTAACTGTCGTTTCATGTTTGTGATTTTTGACTATTATATTAATATTTTAGCATAATAAGTCCTGTAGAACCAATTATTCATTATTCATTGCTCAGCTTAATCTCTATTATGCTCAAAAAGTAAATTTCCTAAGACACTGAGGTTGTTCGTTGTTCTTTTAGGTAGGCAAAGACCGATTTATCCCCAATATCAGGGGTTAAGGGTTGTAGGATTTTTCTGAGGGCAAAAATCATAAATAATCCAGCCCAGATACCTAATAAAGCTTGTTCAACTTCTAGGGGTAAAATGCCCCCTAAATGACCTAATAAAAGGGTAGGAACCAGAGGAGTTAATAATTTGGTTTCGAGGCGATTAAAACAAAATGCTTCTTTAAAATAAATCCCTGTTAACGCAACAAAAATGAATCCTATTCCGAATAAAGTTAGGGGATTCTCGTAAATTAATAATGCTAAAGGTTGCTGTGTGGTTAGAGACATAATTATGGCTGATATGCTGCCAATTCCCCAACAAACTTGTAGGAAACGATGGAGAGGGATCAAGTAAATATGAATAGTTATTAAGCTAATGCACAAACCAAGACAAAATAAGGTAAACAACGGAGTCAATAAATTGAGTATCAAAGGGGTTGCTCCTCTCCCTAAAATTAAGCCACTGCCTAGGGCAAAACTGAGAGCCGATAAGACTAAACCACTACGATAAATTTTTACACCTCTTAAGTCATCTGGGGTAATGGTAAACTGTCCAAATTGTCCTTGATAAACCTCTAAAGGTTCTGAGATTGTCTTCATTCTTTTTTCTGAGATAAGTTTACGATTAGATTGTATCGTTTTTTTGCTAGAAAAAAAGGTATTTTTCCTTAATTGTAAAATTCGTCTTAAGTTTGACCGTTATTTAAAACTATTTAAGTTAGCATTGAGTTTTAAAAATATAGAAATTATTGATAAAATTCGCAATAAAAAATTCAATTGTAAAATAATGCTATGATTGTCAACTTTGAACAGAATTAATGCGCTAGAATAATTATGTTAATAAGTAAGGTGCTAGGCAGAGAGAAACAATTTAGCGACCGATAAAGTGTGGTGTGATGTAGTGAAAGTCCCGCGAACTAATCTAGTTTAGGGCAAATTAGCTCAAACAGCAGTTTGTTTGTTATTAAAACACTGCTCCTTACACTCTTTGGAGGTCAAAATGGTTAACAATTCAGCTAAGTTTATCGCTTTAGGTACATTAGCCGCTATCGGCGTATTAGGATTCGTTTCCGAAGCGCAAGCCGGACAAGGACATTTTAAGTATCCTGAAACCAGAATGGTTAGTGAAGGATCTCCTTCTCCTGTTGACTGGGAAAGCAATCCTGGCCCTCGCGCTTTTGAGCGTACCACTCAGAAAGTGGTTTTTGAATGTATCCCTCAAGCAAATGGCACTTATGTCACTGAAGAAAGAGTTATAGAAGTCACCTTTAACCCTGCGAAAGCTGCTCCTGTTGGTAGCACTTTCAACGCCCACGATGCTTATAGCGGTGGTGTGTATGCAGCCGAGGATATTTCTACTCAATACGTTGCTTTCGGTGAATTAACCGGACTACCAATGATTACCTGGACTGAAAATCGTCCTTCTAGTAATCCCGACGGTTTATACACTCCTGAAAGCCGTTGTCAAACCGTCAGTGCACGTTTAACCAATCTCGCCTACGCCTTTGGCGAAACTACTCCAGCAGGTGTAGCCCAAGCGTTCAACGACAGAATGGGTACAGGTATTGTTAACGGAGAAAGAGTTATCTATATCTCCTACGATCCTGAAAATCCTTCCACAGACAATGTAGTTTTAACCTTAAAGCCTGAGAATGGAGCTACATTTGTGGAGGCTCAAAGAACCCTCGCTCAATTCCGTAATTCCATCTCCGGAAACATTGGGCCTGTGGAAAATCCTGCGGAATTACCTCCTATTGTTGAGTAGATTTGCCGATGGGGAAAGAGGCTTAATATCGATATATTCTTTCCCTTTTTTTCTAGAGAGTTAGTGTTGTACTGCTCTCTATTTTTTTTATTTGTGGAAAATTGTAAGATTTTCTGAAGAGATAAAATAAACCTACAACCACCCAATACTGAGAGTTTTAGGGAATCACATCGGTATTTTTACGAGTATCTGTGGAAAAGCCAGAAACTTTTTCCACATTTTTTCCACAAAATTTACGGGAAACAGAAGAAAGATTTAAGCAACAAACGGTAAATATTAAGTAACAATACTATTGATCTAGGTTTAATTCAGTTTTCCAACGCCCCATGAAATTCGTTTGTAGTCAAAGCGATCTTAATAGTAACTTATCTCTAGTCAGTCGGGCTGTTCCGTCTCGTCCTACTCATCCCATTCTCGCCAATGTTTTATTGGTGGCCGATGGGGAAAAAAATCGAGTCAGTCTCACAGCTTTTGACCTCAGTTTAGGTATTGAAACCAGTTTTCAAGCTGATGTCAGCGAAGACGGCAAAATTACTCTACCGGCTAAACTCCTCAATGATATTGTCTCACGACTCCCTGAAGGAGAAATTACCCTCATGGCCGAAGAAACAGAAGAGGATGATAGTCAAATTGTATTCTTAAAATCTGCATCGGGACAATTTCAAGTCAGGGGCATGGAAGCCGATGAGTTTCCTCCCTTACCCACTGTCGAAGCAGCAGAATCGGTTCAATTGCCTATTGTTATCTTAGCCGAAGGGTTAAAAGGGGCATTATTCGCAGCCAGCAATGACGAAACCAAACAAATATTAACGGGGGTTCATTTAACCGGAACTACCGATAGTTTAGAATTTGCGGCAACCGATGGGCACCGTTTATCTGTGGTAGAAACCACCTTAACCCCCGAAAACGATGATCAAGGTGATGAAGGGGAAACAAAGGCAGCTATGCCAGATTTAGAAGGGTTTGCGGTGACAATTCCTGCCAGGGCTTTACGAGAATTAGAGCGAATTATGGGCAATCATGGCCAGTCTGATGCGATCGCCCTACAAGTGGATGAGGCGCAAGTGGTATTTGAGTTAGGAGAGCAACGGTTAACGGTTCGTAAGTTGGATGGAGCTTATCCTAACTATCAAATGTTAATCCCTAAACAGTTTAGTCGCACTATTAGTTTAGAGAGAAAACGTTTATTAAGTAGCTTGGAACGGGTGGCGGTTTTAGCGGACCAAAAAAATAATTTAGTTAAATGTAGTTTTAGTCAGGAAGAGGGACAAGTTTCTTTATCCGTGGAAACCCAAGATTTAGGAAGTGCTAAAGAGTCAATGCCGGCGGAAGTAACAGGGGAAAGTGGTGAAATTGCTTTTAATGTTAAATATTTAATGGACGGGTTAAAAGCATTACAGACTAAAGAAATAAAAATACACTTTAATGAAGGGAACCAACCAGTTATATTTAATCCTTTGGGTGGGTTACAAATGACTTATTTAGTTATGCCTGTTCAAATCGTTAAATAAAAGTAAATACCTTTCTCTAGAGATGTTTTATAGAACGTCTCTAGCCCCCAATTCCATAAACTTGCAACTAGATAAACAAGATGAATCCATTTTATTCCTATTATCAAAGTCTGAAAAAAGTTAGTATTTTTTGGTTGATTTTTTATTGTACTCTGATGGTTACTTTTCCTTTGAAAGCTGGTGAAATTAATCTTAAGTTAGCAAAAAATAAACAAGAACAATTACTGTGTAAAGCTGAGGTCAAAAATAATATTGATAAAATTTTGAATCAAAACGAGCTCAAGCGATCGCATTGGGGAATATTAGTTAAAACCTTAGATAATCAAAGCACTTTATATAACTTAAATGCTCAGAAAAATTTTATTCCTGCTTCCAATGTTAAATTGTTAACCACAGCAGCAGCGTTAATTAAATATGGGTCAAAGTATCAAGTTCAAACCCCTATCTATGCTCAAGGTTTATCTCCTAATTTAACTACATTAAAAGTTGTAGGACAGGGAGATCCGACCTTAACCAGTCAACAATTAGAAACTTTGGCTCAACAATTAAAAAATCAAAAAATTCAACGGATTGATACATTAATTGTTGAAGATAATTCCCTTGAAAATAAAAGTATTAATCCCACTTGGGAATGGGAAGATATACAGTTTTATTACGCCACAGCAGTTAACCGTTTAATTCTTAACGAAAATGCGGTTATTTTAACCTTAAATCCTCAAACAATAGGAGAACAATTGAAATTAGAATGGTCTGATCCTATTGCAGCAAAACAATGGCAAATTGATAATAAAACCATAACAGAAAGAGAAAATACACCTGATACTGTTTCAATTAATCGCAATTTTGAGAAACCCTTATTAACTATTATTGGAAGTTTAGCTATCAATTCTAAACCTGATATCTTTGGGATGACAGTCGTTAACCCAGGAAAATATTTCCTCAATTCTCTAGAATTTTATTTGAAAAAAGAGGGTATAAAAGTTAATAATTCAGAAGTTGTTTATGGGGAAAGTAGAATTAATAATTTAGTAAAAATAACAGAAATAAAATCAGAGCCCTTGCAAGATATTATTACCAAAACAAATCAAGAAAGTAATAACTTATATGCAGAAAGTTTACTTAATCTTCTTAAAAATGAGAACTCAGAAAATAGCAACATTGAGCAACTAAAAGAAACTTTAACTGATCTAGGATTAGATGCTAATTTATATCAGTTAAAAGATGGCTCTGGTTTATCTCGTCATAACTTAGTTACCCCAGAAACATTGGTTAATCTTCTAATCTTAATGACAAAAACACCAGAAGCTAGTATTTATCGTAATTCTCTAGCAATGGGAGGGGTTAATGGAACCTTGAAAAATCGTTTTAAAGATACAATAATTGAAAGAAAAATACAGGCAAAAACAGGAACACTCTCAGGAAATTCTTCCCTATCGGGTTATATTAATCCTCCAAATTATCCCCCTTTAGCATTCAGCATAATAGTTAATCAATCTGATTTACCTGCATCACAACTGAGACAATTTATTGATGAAATTGTTATTAATTTAGGAAAACTAAAACAGTGTTAATTCATAATTATTTGTCATTTATTTAACGAATGATAAACAATGAATTGATTACGGTTACAATTGTCGTATTTTTAACAAAAGCTGAAAAAATCATTCAAGACTATGAAGAAGCTCTTGAGCAACTCAGAGACTTCCATAAACAACCAACTTTCAAATTAGGTATTCTATCTACATTTAAAGTTGAAATCAACCAATTAATTCACTTATCTTTACTTTTTGATTGCTTCTGTATTCTAAAATATTTATTTTTTGCTCTGAGGATTTAGCTTTTACTTTTGCCTGTTTTTTTTGTTTCTGTCTTCTCGTACTTTTCGAGGGGGATCTATTTCTCCCATAAACAACACAGGGAATTTGTTTAATAGATTTCTTACTATTATTGTTTTTTAAATAGTATTTGTCTAAGATTTGATTTAAGAGGTTATAAAATTCTTTATTCTTAAGGATTTGTTCCAGTTGCTTTTTTGCTGTTTCAACTTCACTACTTTTTAACTCTATCCAAATTTCAACTAATTTATCTGGAATAATAACTAGATAATCACATTTTTTAGGTTCATTTCCTTGTATAAACTTAACTTCTCTTAGTTTCTTAAATAAACATTTATCTATATCTACTTTAATTACAGTTATCGATTCTTTATAATCATTAATAAGTTCAAACTTTACTTTATTTTCACTACCAACAATTGGTTTGTTTGTGGATACAATTTTTTTAGTAAAACATTCTTTCAATTTAGCTAATTGACGATCAGATAACTCAGATAACATTAATTTATTCTTCTCCTAATTCTAAGTCAACTAACTTATCAAAAATATCTCCAATTTCATCAGAAATTTCATCAATAATAGTTTCATCAATCAATCTATTCTCTTCATCTATGATGCTTTTAAGTTCTCCATTTTCTAAGGTATAAACTCCAAAATCTTCAATATCTAAGATTTTATCTTCGGAAACAATAGAAAATAGTTTCTCAAGTTCTTCTGGTTTATTTCCTCTTTCTAAGATTTTTTTTCTGGCGTTTCCTGCTTGAATCAAATTATTAAATGCAGTTAAAATATAAGGACTATGAGTTGTTATAAAAAATCCGTTTTTTTCTTCAGTTAAATTAAAAACTAAGCTAAATATTTCAACCATATATTTTTGTGAATCTGGAAACAAATGTGCTTCGGGTTCTTCTATGAAAAAATGATAAGCTTGAGCATTATATTTTTCGACATCTGGAAATAAATGTGCTTCAGGTTCTTTTCTGAATAAAGGATAATTTTGAGTATTTCCTAAAAAGGGTAACACTGATAAAATAAGTGTGATTGGGAATGCTTCTTGTTGTCCAGATGATGCATCAGATAGTTTCACTTTTCTATTATCTTCATGAATAATCCAATCTGTCTTTTCTTCTTGTAAATAATTTCCTTTAATAATTTTTTTGATGATTTTTTTAATTTCTAATCGTTCTTTGTTATCTTGTGATTCAATAGTCGAATAGTTATTTCTTGCTTGTTCATATATTGCTCCTAAGTGTTTTGACAAATAATCGATCTTGCTTTTATGATCTAATTTGTTATAATATATGAAAGAGAAGATATTTTCATAAATAGTAGAAGTAAAAAAAGACCTAACAGAAGGAATAAAAATTATTTCAGGACATTTTATATTTTGTAAAGATATGAAATTTTCAAGGGTTTGTTTAATATGATAAAGATGAGGGTGTTTTAAGTCAACATAAGCTAAATCATTGATTGGGAACAAATCTTTTATGAGATTAGATAAATCTCCACAAAGTTTCAACGAAAAATAATTTTCATTTTCATCATAAATATTTTCGATTTGTATAAATATTTTATCTGTATAGTAGTAAAAACATATTTTAA
>JASJEA010000239.1 GCA_030064935.1 Crocosphaera sp.
GACAGCCCCTTGTCGAGGTGTCGGGGGTGATGAGCCTAGATAACTGGCGTAGGGGAATACCCCTGTGGGCAGAAATATCCCGTCGTGAGTCGGGAAGCCCACGCTATACTGCCTAGCAGTTAGCGTGGGAGGATGTCACTATAGCTTTTCTAATTCTAAAGCTAGACTTTAGGGTAATAACAGGGAAATTATTTATTTTTAAGTGGCCAATGCTGGCCTAAACTTCACAGAATTGTTTATCCTAGAGTTGGTGTTTATTTTAGGCTCAAACTCATGGATAAAGAAACCATCCAAGAACAAGTTAAATCAATTGAAAGTAAACGAGGGTTTTTAGTTGAACTTTTAGAAAAACCAGATTTAGGAATTTTACGAGTCGATGTTAAACAAGCCCTCGAAGAACTTGATGAATTAATTGAAGAGTTTGAACTGACTTTTCCTCCAAATACTTAAATCATCAGAGATAAAATTTGAATTAGTTTGGGAGTGTCAATTCTGACTTCTTTGATAATACTTCCCTTTTGGGAAAAAATTTGCTTTCATAGGTAAAAAACCTTGGTTAAGATTCCAGTGAATACTATTCCCCCTGTTGATTTAGTCCGTCAATATAAGTCTATCAGTGACGAGATAGATAGTGCTGTACTTGAAGTGGTGCGTTCCGGTCGTTATATCGGTGGTGCAGTTGTCAGCGACTTTGAAAAGCAGTTAGCTGATTATGTTGGTAGCTCTTACTGTGTTGGCTGTAACTCCGGAACTGATGCCCTGTATCTAGCCTTGCGGGCTTTAAATATCGGTGCGGGGGATGAAGTTATTACCACACCCTTTACCTTCATTGCTACGGCTGAAACCATCAGTTTAGTGGGAGCAAAACCAGTTTTTGTTGATATGGAACGAGACACCTTTAACATCGATGTCGAAGCCATAGAAGCTGCCATTACCCCCCAAACTAAAGCCATTATCCCGGTTCATTTGTTTGGGCAACCAGTCAACATGACTCGTTTAATGAAGATTGCACAAAAACATAATCTCTACGTGATTGAAGACTGCGCTCAAGGTACTGGGGCAAAATGGGGAGAAGATATGGTAGGGAGTATCGGCCATATTGGTTGTTTTAGCTTCTTTCCTACTAAGAATCTGGGAACTTGTGGCGATGGTGGTGCTATTACTACCAATGACCAAGCAATTGCCCAAACTATTACCGTAATTAAAGAACACGGTTCGGCACAACGATATTATCACGACGTTGTGGGTATTAATAGCCGTCTCGACAGTATTCAAGCAGCAATTTTGCAGGTCAAATTACGTTATCTGGAGCAATGGAATCAACAAAGAAGGGATATTGCTCAACGATATCATCAACTCTTAATTCCCATATCGGAAATACAACTTCCTCAAGAAATTGAAGGGGGTTATCATGTCTGGAATCAATACACTATTTTAGTTAAAAATAAAAGCAATCAAGAAACAACAACTAGAGATCAGCTTAGAGAAAAGCTACAGGAACAAGGGATTATTTCTATGATTTATTATCCTATTCCCTTACATTTACAGAAGGTGTATCATAATTTAGGATACAAAAAAGGAGATTTTCCTGTAACCGAAACGGCAGCTGAAGAAGTCTTATCCTTACCCATGTTTCCTGACATTTCTCCCGAAGAACAAGAAAAGGTTGCCTATACTTTAACACAAATGTTAATCGGAATTTAGAATTAAAGAACCCTCAAGTTGGAGGCTGGGAAGCCTTTTTTCCGCTCAAAATAAGTAGCCAACTAGAACACTATGAAAAAATCCATATTTTAGTTGGTTAAGGGAGCTTAAAGTCTGTTGTTAATTGTAAAACTTTTTAAGTTTTAAGGGAGAACAAAAATCATCTACACCTGTTTTTAAAACATATAAAACCACAGGTAAAACTAAAATATCAGGACCTATTTTTGTATTCATTAAATGATTAATTACAGGAATAATATGGCCTTGAGACAATTCGTTTCTCAAGTTTTCTTGACAAATTTCCACACGGTATCGTTTTGCTAACCCTTCTAACCAGTCTGTGCGATCGGGACGTTGTCCCACACTCAAAGCAAGGTTGATGGCAGCATCCTCTAAGTCCCCGTCACAGACGATAATTTCATCTAAAGCAACCATAGCATCAGGATAGTCTGCCAGTTGGGAACGATAATAAGTAATCTCTGAGAGGGTTAAAGAAGCCATATTCTTGTTTAATATTCAAGTTTCATTCTGAACAACAATACTACAATAGAAGATATCAGTATCAATAGAGTTGAGATAATTGGCCCTGTGGTTTCTTCAATAGCAACAATTCCCTCATCCTTAACGGAAACGCCCCAACGCTGTACCGGTGCTTATGCCTTGATCGATGGCCTGGTACGTCATGGCGTAAAACATATCTTTGGTTACCCAGGTGGTGCCATTTTACCTATTTATGACGAATTATACCGAGCAGAAGCTAGGGGAGACTTACAACATATCCTCGTCCGACACGAACAAGGAGCTTCCCATGCTGCTGACGGTTACGCCCGCGCCACCGGTAAAGTGGGAGTCTGTTTCGGAACATCCGGACCTGGTGCAACCAATCTTGTCACTGGCATTGCAACGGCACATCTAGATTCTATCCCCATGGTGGTAGTAACGGGCCAAGTGGCACGGCCAGCCATTGGTAGTGATGCTTTCCAAGAAACAGATATTTTTGGCATTACCCTTCCCATCGTAAAACATTCTTATGTGGTACGTCATGCTGCGGATATGTCAAGAATTGTCGCTGAAGCCTTCCATTTAGCCAGTACCGGACGGCCTGGCCCTGTGTTGATTGATGTCCCTAAAGATGTGGGTTTAGAACAATGCGATTATATTCCTGTTGAACCTGGACAAGTTAAATTATCCGGCTATCGCCCCACCGTCAAAGGCAATCCTCGTTCAATTAATGCAGCCTTAGCCTTGATTGAAGAATCATGTCGACCTTTACTATATGTGGGGGGAGGGGCGATAGCCGCTAATGCTCACGCCCAAGTACAAGAGTTCGCAGAACGGTTTCAAATTCCGGTTACCACGACTTTAATGGGGATTGGCTCCTTTGATGAACATCATCCCCTCTCTGTGGGAATGTTAGGAATGCACGGTACAGCTTATGCTAACTTTGCTGTTAGTGAGTGTGATTTATTAATCGCTGTGGGAGCAAGATTTGATGATCGCGTCACCGGGAAACTCGATGAGTTCGCTTCGGGTGCTAAAGTGATTCATATAGATATCGATCCCGCAGAAGTTGGGAAAAACCGTTTACCCCAAGTTCCTATTGTGGGGGATGTGCGTCAGGTCCTAGAACAATTGTTACAGCGATCGCGCGAAATTGATGTTCCTCTCGATGGCGAAAAAACCCAACCCTGGTTAGATAAAATTAACCGTTGGCGAGAAGAATATCCCCTGGTTGCCCCTCATTATGACCACATCATTTCCCCCCAAGAGGTAATTGCGGAAATTGGCCGTCAAGCTCCCCAAGCTTACTACACAACGGATGTGGGACAACATCAAATGTGGGCAGCACAGTTCTTGAATAATGGTCCTCGTCGTTGGATCTCTAGTGCAGGGTTAGGGACAATGGGTTATGGAATGCCCGCAGCAATGGGGGTTAAGGTTGCGTTACCCGATGAAGAAGTGATTTGTATCAGTGGTGATGCTAGTTTTCAGATGAACCTTCAGGAGTTGGCCACCCTCGCTCAATACAGTATCGCAGCGAAAACGGTGATCATTAACAATGGTTGGCAGGGAATGGTGCGTCAATGGCAACAAACCTTCTTCGGTGAACGTTATTCGTCTTCTAATATGCAGTCAGGAATGCCTGACTTTGAACTTTTAGCGAAAGCGTTTGGAGTCAAAGGGATAACGGTTAGAGAGCATTCTCAACTTGCCGGAGCGATCGCAGAAATGTTAGCCCATGAGGGTCCTGTATTGATGGATGTTCATGTCAAACGAGATGAAAATTGTTATCCGATGGTAGCACCAGGTAAGAGTAATGCTCAAATGCTAGGACTTACTCAACCTAAAGCGATAAGTTCTGCGACAGAATTAATTCGTTGTAGTAATTGTGGCACTGATAATGCTACAACTAATAAGTTTTGTACGGAATGTGGCACAAAACTCTAACGTTGATGAGGGGTAGGGGCTTCGAGGCAGAAGGGGGATTTTCCTCTTCATCCCTTACCCCAAAAGGTAAATTAGAGTATAATTAACTTGCTAGACCTGGATTATTAATAATAAAGACTTCAAGTTTTTCAAAGTTTACTAAATATAGTCAAACATAAAATATTGAAGACTCTTTAATAAGAAACTTAACTAAGCTGAAAACCTTATTTGTTACCTTCACTGATAGTTAACTTTGAATATGTCTGATTGCTTAATCAGGGTCTGTAAATCATATCCTTATCCGTATTAAGTTATGGCTATTATATGTCCTGAAAAAAAACTTTTATTTATTATGGCTCCTGGAACGGGATCTTCATCACTGGGCAAAGTTTTGATAAAAAATTTGAATGGAGAATTTATTCCCAGTGACAATATGTATGATGGTAAAAAAGTGATTAATTTTAAACATACAACAATTCAGGAAATAATTAGATATAATATAATGAGTAGGGCTGAATTAGCGATACATTTAAAGTTTACTACCATAAGAAATCCTTTCGATTTATTAGCTAGTGAATATCAAAGATATATAAGCGATTGGATAATAAAAGCGACGAAATTTAGAATAGAGAAAAAGAAAGAAAAATTTTTAACTATAGATGCTGCAAAAAGAAATCAAGAAAAAGTTCGGAACCAAGGATTTGACGCATGGTTAAAAGAACGTTTAGAGATAGCTAATAATAAACACTCTTTTATTAGAAGAGTAAAATCTAAAGTTAAATATTCTATTTCACCTTATTTAAGGTCTAGAATTTATCCCTTTATTAATGGTACAGACAAGATAATTCGATTTGAAAATTTAGAAGAAGATTTCAATAATCTTTTAAAGGAAGCAGAAATCATTAAACGTAATCAGTGGATTGATGTGCCCAATGTTAATCCTACTGCTGGCAAAAAACCCTACCAAGAATATTATACAATAACATCGAGAAAGATGGTAGAAAAGTGCTTAGCTCAAGAATTAAGAATATTTAACTATAAATTTAACTGAGATAAAATATATTTGTTAAGTACCCCACCCTAATATTTTGAGGATTGACGGTTTATAGTTTAAATTTTAAAGAAAAATTCAACCAGGAAATGCTTAATGAATCTACGTCGAGCGAGAGACAGTCGCAACTTCGTGTTAGATTATGCTCTAGGTATCTCCATATTAGGACTTATTCCCATTTCTAACCTATTTTCCCTAAAAATATCCATTGCCATCTTTCTCATCATTAAAATGTGTTGGGATATTAGTCGTCAGTGGAAATTTCGGAAAGGACAAGACATTTTAGCGATGATGGGGTTCTTTTTTGGTTGGCTTGGGGCTTTTGCTATGGCGTTTATGGCTTGGTTAACGTTTTTAGGGATAGGATTATTTATTCCTTATGTTAGTAGTTTTAGGTTAGCTGCGGCCCTATTTACTTTAACTTGGATGTTGGGACAAACTACCAACCAGTATTACGCTAGTGGTCATGAAAAATCAAAGAGCAGGAGACAATTAAATGAAGTTTAACTTAAGTCGTCGCCAACTGTTATTAGGGGGCGTTGGGATTGGCATCGCAGCTACAACCGCTAGAGATTATCAATATCAACAAAAACAAAAACAGTTAAAAACATTAGCTCAACAACAAATTCCTACAGACAAAGAAAGTGTGCTAAAAGAAGCATTTGAAGCAGATGCAGAAAAAATTTACGAAGGACAAAAAATTATTGATTCCTTGCAACTAAAGCCCCCCACTATTCCCTACGATCGAGAAATGTCAAAACTGTTGATCCAGTGTAGTAAGATTGCAACGCAACAGTATTTAACTGGTAAAACTATTCCTGAGTATGATGGTTCGATTAAAACCCTCCCTGCTTATGACAAAAAACTGGATAGTTATCAACAAATTATTTCATTTCAAGGGAAAGAAGCGCAAATTTCAGAAACCGTTGCTGTTAATCTCCCCAGTGATACTTTAGTAAATATTTCTGATCCACTCCAGCAACAATTAGATAATACTGAAAATAAAGTTGAAGAAGCGATTCAGCAAATTGTTACCTTGTCAAAAGAAATACCAGTTTATTTTGGATTTGTTTTATCTTCTCCAGAACAGAATATTATTATCTTTCGAGGGACCCAAACTAGAATCGAATGGATTAATAATTTTACTGCCTTACAAAAAGGGTATACTGATCCTATTTCTGGCCAATATTTTGGGAAAATTCATGAGGGTTTTATTAAAAATTATCTAAGAATTATTGCTCCTCTTCCTAAAGCGATCGCCGAACAACTCGATCCCACTATTCCCTGTTATATTAGTGGTCATAGTCTTGGGGCTTCTTTAGCAACTTTAGCTGCCTTAGATATTGCCCTGAATGTTCCTCAATTAAAAGATAAAATTCAACTCTACACCTATGCTAGTCCTCGTGTTGGTGATCCCACTTTTGCTAAACTTCATGCACAGTATATTCCTAATAGTTATCGGGTGGTAAATTTAGCTGATATTATTGCTTTTATGCCTCCTACTCAATCGGTGGGAACTTATGTGGATGTTGGAGAAGAATGGTCATTTTTATCCCATAAAAATGATTTTATGCCTAATCATGTTGTGGATACCTATAAAACGGCTATTGAACAAGGAGTAGAAAGCGATCGCTCTCGTCAATATCCCATTTCTGCTTTAACTTAATTGTGACTTTCAACACCAAAAATTATCTAGATTACAACCATTAATATAAATTTGCACATTCTGATTAACCAACTCTTACCTTTTAATCGTTTTATACTCTTCAATACGAACAGGGATGATTCTAATTACTAAATCAATAGATTTAACCCCCATTTTTGTCAAAGCGTTGAAAATACGTTTTTCAGCAGCTTTTAAATATTCATTTGTAATCACTCCTTCTGGTGCGTTAGCTAAAATTGTTATATAAG
>JASJEA010000240.1 GCA_030064935.1 Crocosphaera sp.
TAGACTTGTCGCTAAATAAAACCCTGAAAGTGGCAAAACAAGATTCTGGTTTTACCCATACACCTAATAATCCTGCCATTAGGTAGAAATTCCAGAGTCCTGCTGTTATTGTCAGGGTTAGTGGTAAAGGAAGGCAGAGTTATCAAGGTTTATAACCGTATTTATGAATGGGTATTTGATAGTAATTGGGTAGAGATGGCCGAGCTTACTTAGGGGATAAAATTCTACAATGTAGCAGCAGAAATGAGACTTTCAGTAAATTTCCGGGGACTATATAAAGTTTATATAAAGTTGTCTAAAAAATCATATAAACTTTATATAAAGTTTTGGGGTTGTGTTTTTCTTTTGGTGCAAGTATCTTGGTAATAACTCAGAAAACAACACTCAAAAAAAGTATTTTCTTTGTACAACTATTATGAAACTCTCCCAGCCTAATTTATTAGTAACTCTGAATACTTCAGAGTATAAGGTCTGAAAGCAGTCTTTCCCTTTCATATCTATAACATCACTATCTTGCCTTAAATGTGGTTTTAATTCTGTTGTTAAAAATGGCAAAATCCACAATGGCAAGCAGAACTTTTAATGTCGAGACTGTGGTAGACAATTTGTGTAATAAGATATTTAGACAATAATTGATGTTTAAGTTGGTAAATAGTTCGACCAAAAATAGTTGCCAATTTTTTCAAATAATTCCAAGCCCACATGGCACAAGCAATGTGATTTATTTGAAGAAGTTTTTTATACTTTAGTTTTTCAAGCGTTGGCGGAGCCTAGCGGCAGCTATATCGCTAATATAGATAAACCTTTAAGAGTTAACACTATATCACTATATATAGTTCCTTTGCGTCAGTCCTGAATATGCAGAACTGCAATTTTTTTAACAGAAAAATCTAGTAATAATGAGCAACCATGCACGCCGACGAGGTGTAACCTTAACTATTCAAGGCTTAAGGAAACTCAATCAGGCAAAAGTGGAGGTAGAAATTGAGCAACACTCCAAGCGGTACACCCTTGAATCTCTCAGTGAATCAACAGGTTTAACTCCCAATACCCTCAGCAAAGTCTTTACCTGCTCATCAGCAGTTGATAAACGCACCTTGAAGTGCTGCTTCCATGCTTTTAATCTAACTTTGACAGAGGATGACTATTTCTACCTGCAGTCGAATCAAAATAATCTAGCCGAGATTAACCCAATGCCAACTGCTGAAACCTCCTCCCTCCTAAAACCAGACTACAATTCTGCTTTCGATCTACTTGACGCTCGCAACAAGGCCCCCCAAACAAAAAAAATGGTTCAACCAGAAGACGATCTGCAACCTCGTCCGCCAACAGCACCGGGAGGACAGATGCCCCTAGATTCTGTCTTTTACATTGACCGTCCCATCATCGAATCCCTCTGTTACGAAGGCATTCAGCAACCAGGTACACTGTTGAAAATCCGCGCCCCCAAGCAAATGGGTAAAACCTCCCTAATGAGTCGCATCATTGCTTATGCTAAATCCTTGGGGTATCAAACTGTTTCTCTGAACTTACAACTCGCTGATGCTGATATTTTACAGAACCTGGAACGCTTCCTACAATGGTTCTGTGCTAGAGTTAGCAAGGAGTTAGAATTGCTCAATGCGCATTCGTCTACGGTGATTTTCCATGAGCGGATAGCCGATTTTTGGGATAATTCCTTGGGCAGCAAATCAATAGCCACTGACTATTTCAATGATATTATCTTAGCCAACCTAGATCGACGTCTGGTAATAGCTATTGATGAACTCAATCAGCTTTTTGCCTACCCCGACATTATTCGTGAATTTCTCGAACTTCTGCGAACTTGGTCTGAGCAAGCAAAAGCAGGGGGAGCAGAAAGTAATGCTTGGCAAAAGCTGCGACTGGTGACAGTTCATTCTACGGAAATTATGATGCCTCTGTCGATCGATCCTTCCCTGTTGAATACTGGGTTAGTCATCAATTTACCTGAATTTACTCCAGCTCAAGTGCAGGATCTAGCACGGCGGTACGAACAAGAAATAACCGAACAACAAATCCAGCAACTAATTACTCTTCTGGGCGCACATCCCTATCGCTTGCAGTTAGCATTTTATTACCTGCAGCAACAGACAATAACTCTAGAAGAACTTTTAGAAAATTCTAGTAGTGCAACTGCTCTTTATGCAGAACATTTACAACAACAATGGTGGAACCTGCAACGCTACCATGAATTATTGCCTATCTTGACTGAAATTGTGAACAACCCCAAACCCATAGAAATCAAAGTATCCTTTGGTTATCAGTTGCAAAAGATGGGGTTGGTTCACTTGGAAGGCGATCGGGCGAGTCTATCTTGTGAGTTATTTCGTCCATTTTTTCTGGGAGTTTTGAATTGATTGTTGTTTGGACTGCGGTGCGTTACATTTCATTAATGCACCTTACTGGACTAATGAAATAACTACTTAGATAAGGTTGATGGTAGGCAAATGCGACGCTCACAAAGATTATGGCACAGATGCACAGATTAAGTGTAAGTGTATGTAACAACAAATATCTGTTGTAGGGGCGAATGCCATTCGCCATTAATACCTACGGAGAGTTAATTGGGTCGATTGTATTATGGACTCAAATTGGATTATTAGAAGTAGGAAAAAAATCAAAAATATGAAAAAAAATAACCTTAATTTCGGTTCATTGCTATAATTAGAAGATATCACTTTTAGATACAAAGCTATGTCAAACAAAACATTTGACTTGAAACAACTACCGATCGGTATTACTGAATTACTCTATTCTATTCAAAATGAGCAAGAAATAGTCATTACTAATGATAATATTCCGGTTGCTAGATTGACTCTACTTAATCCATTTGCTGAAACTAGATTGCCATTAGGAAAAACAGCTCAACCTGGATAAATTTAGGAGCTATGGTAATAAGTGATGATTTCGATCGACCTTTACCAGATAAATTCTGGTTGCAAAATCCATGAAATTACTGTTAGATACACATACTTTTATTTGATGGGATAGTGAGCCATCAAAACTTTCTCAACGTGCATTAGAGTTATTAACAGATAAAAATAATTTGAGGTTATTGAGTGTGGTTAGTCTCTGGGAAATTTCAATCATGGCAGTATGCAGAATCAGCATAATTTACACTATATTCTTGTAGATCGTATGCATATCGAAGTGCTTTGTCTTGATCCCATATATGCTCTAATGCAGTTTTAAGACTCACCCAGAAATCTAGAGATCCTATAGAAAAATCCGAGGATTCATTACTGTATTTTATCCAAAGACTATAAATAGCCTTTAAGTCTTCATCAGGAATACTGGTTGTCATACCATCTGGCATAACACTATCCGGACGTCCCCTGAAGATTGGAGTAGGTGTCTCTGCGTATGTTATTTTAGGATTGAGAATTTTGTCAATATTAGTTTTCTCTTGGCAACCAGATATCTGTCGCAGAATCCTTTCTGTTTCTTGATCAGCTTGCTTCCATCTCCCCTGACTTAAAAGTTCCTGCAATAGATTGTAGTCTACTCCAATTTGTGATTTCAGTTGAATTTTTCCCAGGTCAGCCCCTTTAAAGTTGACTTCTTTAAGGTTAGCTCCACTAAGGTTAGCTCCACTAAGTTTAGCTTGACTGAGGTTAGCTTGACTGAGGTTAGCTTGACTGAGGTCAGCTTGACTGAGGTTAGCTTGACTGAGGTTAGCTTGACTGAGGTTAGCTTGACTGAGGTCAGCTTCACTGAGGTTAGCTCCACTGAGGTTAGCTTGACTAAAGACAACTTTACTAAGGTCAACTTTACCAAGGTTAGCTCCACTAAGGTTAGCTCTACTAAGGTTAGCTTCTCTGAGGTTAGCTCCACTAAGGTTAGCTTGACTAAGGTTAATTCCACTAAGATTAGCTTGACTAAGGTTAATTCCAATAAGATTAGCTTGACTAAGGTTAGATCCATAGTTAAGGCTAGCTCTACTAAGGTTAGCTCCACTAAGGTCAGCTCCACTAAGGTTAGCTTCTCTGAGGTTAGCTCCACTAAGGTTAGCTTCACTAAGGTTAGCTTCACTAAGGTCTACTTGAACATCTCTTTGTTGTTTTCGCCACTGATTCCAAGTATCAATCCCTTTTCTTAAAATTTCTAGCTGCTCAGTATTAGCCATTATATTTAATCTCCAATTTTTGTATTTCCAGTCTATTCAAAATTTCACTCAAGTCAAACAGTACAAATACTTAATTTGACTTTGCTAACCTCAACCTGAATAGTTACATTTTACTTTTGACCTCCAATAATCCTCAAGGAATAACAATCGGATAATTACAGCAACAACTCAACTGTTCTCCGTCAATGTTGCAGATTTGTTTAAAGGGTTTGATGGCGGACAAGTTTATTTATTTTCTGGTTCAACAACAGAATTGATACAAAAATGCCTCAGTATTGTGGGGGCTATAATCTTTACAAAACTTTATAAGGTTGCCACTCGTTGCACGAACCCTAGGTTTACACCTACAGGAGTTACGCATAACCACTACGTTAACCCCTACAGATGGTTTATAATTTCGTTTTTTGCGTAAGTCCTGACCTTATACAAAAAAACTATGCTAATGTAAACGACGTTTCTTGATGTTGGGTTTCCTGCGTCAACCCAACCTACGCTTATTGCACTCTGTTGCGTTACTGTCTAACAGACTATATACCATTTGTTACTATTGATGGTGCGTTACGACGGATTACTAAATCTCTTTCATAGTCTGAATTTAAGCCGTCTAACACACCCTACTAGATGGACTCTTTAGTGATAATATGCAATATATTAACTGCTGTATATAATATCCAAACTATGCAAACTACTGACTTTCTCTCTCAGCTAAATTTATCTCAACGCCAAGCAGTACAACATTTCTGCGGACCAATGTTGGTTGTGGCGGGTGCTGGATCTGGCAAAACTAGGGCGTTGACTTATCGTGTGGCCCATCTAATACGTCATCATCGGGTACATCCAGAAAATATTCTGGCGGTGACGTTTACAAATAAAGCTGCACGGGAAATGAAGGACCGAATTGAGAGACTGTTTGCCCAACAACAAGCGGAAGCAAAATATGGTAAACCTTTTTCAGCTTTGACAGCGGAAGAACAAACAAGGTTGCGATCGCAGGTTTACAAAAATATCACTAAGCATTTATGGATGGGAACGTTTCATAGTCTTTGCGCTCGTATTCTGCGGTTTGATATTAACAAATATCAGGATGAAAAAAAACGTCGTTGGGATAAAAATTTTTCTATCTTTGATGAAAGTGATGCTCAAAGTTTGATTAAGCAAATTGTTACTAAACAGCTAAATTTGGATGATAAAAAATTTGAACCACGTTCTATTAGATATGCTATTGGTAATGCTAAAAACAAGGGAATGTCGCCTCTAGAATATCAAAGAGCGGAGCCAGATTATCGGGGCAGGGTAATTGCTGAAGTCTATGGAATTTATCAAGATAATTTAGCCGCGAATAATGCTCTTGATTTTGACGATTTAATCAGAATCCCTGTAGAATTATTTCGGCAAAATGAGCAAGTATTAGCTTATTGGCATCAATATTTTAATCATATTTTAGTAGATGAATATCAAGATACGAATCGGACTCAATATAATTTTATTAGATATTTAGCTACTAATGGTGAAGACCCTCGATATTTTAAAAAATGGGAAAATCGTTCTGTTTTTGTAGTGGGAGATGTAGACCAATCTATTTATTCTTTCCGCATGGCAGATTATACAATTTTGCTGGAATTTCAGAATGATTTTGGTGATGGTTTGCCTGATGAAGATACCCGGACAATGATTAAGTTGGAGGAAAATTATCGGTCGCGGGAAAATATTCTGGAAGTGGCGAATAAATTGATTGAAAATAATACTCAACGTATTGATAAAATTCTCAAACCAACCAGGGGTTTAGGGGAAGAAATTTATTGTTATGAGGCTGAAAGTGAGTTAGAAGAAGCTGAATTTGTTTGTAGTAAAATTCAGGAAATTACAGACCAAAACCCAGAATTAGATTTAGGCAGTTTTGCTGTACTTTATCGGACTAATTCTCAGTCACGCCCTCTGGAAGAAGCGTTGATTCATTATGATATTAAATATGTGATAATTGGCGGTTTAAGATTTTATGATCGGAAAGAAATTAAGGATGCTTTGGCTTATTTGCGGGTAATTGCGAATCCGGCTGATACTGTTAGTTTGATCAGAATTATTAATACTCCGAGAAGGGGAATTGGTAAGACGACTATTGATTCTTTAATGAATGCTAGTGTGGAGATGGGAATACCTTTGTGGGAAATTATTAATGACCAAACTTCAGTTAATGCTTTAGCCGGTCGTTCATCAAAAGCGGTGAATAAATTTGCTGAGATAATTCAACATTGGCAAGATGAAGTAGAAAATTTGACTGCAATAGAAATTGTTGAGGGAATTTTGGAGACTTCTGGTTATATTGAAGACTTGAAAAAACAAGGTACGGAAGATGCAGATAACAGACTGGCAAATTTAGGAGAATTATGTAGTGCTGTTGCTCAGTTTCAAGAAGATAATGAAGATACAACTTTAGCAAGTTTTTTGGCAAATGCTTCTTTGGCTTCCGATTTAGATAACCTCCAAGATGGGCAGCAAGCTGTGTCGTTAATGACCTTACATTCGGCTAAAGGTTTAGAATTTCCAGTGATATTTATGGTGGGTTTGGAACAGGGTTTGTTGCCTCATTTTCGGAGTCTAAATGACCCTTTATCTTTGGAAGAAGAAAGACGACTTTGTTATGTAGGAATTACCAGGGCGCAAGAACAGTTATTTATTTCTTATGCCACTGAAAGACGACAACTTTGGGGAGCGCGAGATGCCACAGTTCCATCTCAATTTTTGGGAGAATTACCCGAAGATTTGGTTAATACTAATGCTATGAAAAAGGTGATTTATCGGTCAAAACGTCAGAGTAAAAAGACTAAAAATACTGCTGTGAAAAAAGCGGTAAGTAATCAAACAGAAAGTTGGCAAGTTGGGGATAAAGTGATGCACGAAAATTTTGGCGTGGGGTT